>CAJQJT010000349.1 GCA_905478725.1 uncultured Pseudomonadales bacterium | reverse complement strand
GTTTCTAAAGGATCAAATTTCAACTGCGGCACAATCGCGCCGCCGACATACATCACCGCCAACAGACCTTCTACATAGCCGTAAACATGGTACATCGGCAGTGAAAACTGAATACGTCGGGATGGCCCGAAAGCGCGTGCATAGGCGCTGCCGTAGGCGGCGCGGAGTACCATATCATGGGATAACATGACGCCCTTGGGGCCGCCGGTGGTACCCGAAGTGTAGATAATATCGGCTATAGCATGAGCATTTTGGCTGCCCTGCTCCGGATGAGACTTTTCGTCATCATGGGTGCCACAGAGTTCGAGACTGGCGAAGTCGGTGGCGCTGTTATCGGGTTCCACTTCACCGGTGGCGAAAACAATCACCTGGCGTAACTTGGGAAAAGCGTCGCCGCCGCCCTGCTGCTGCCAGCCGGGCATAATTTGGTCGAGCATATGGAGGTAATTAAGATCTCTAAAGCCGTCCATGGTCACCAGATAATTGGCGTCGGACTGGGCTAAGAGATAAGCCAATTCGTTGCTGCGATTCAAAAAGTTAAGCGGTACTGCAATCGCCCCAACTCGCGAGATGGCGAATTTAACAGCAACAAATTCTGCGTAGTTGGCCATCACCACGGCTACATGATCCCCGGATTTAACTCCAGAGCGCTGCAGACCGGCGGCGACTTTTGAGACCCACAGGTTCATCTCCGCATAGGAGTAAACCTGTTTGTCTGTAACTACAAAATCGTTATTGGCAAAGGCCTCAGCGGCCCAAGCCAGCATGCCATCCAAACTGCGACTAGGCCACTGGGGAAAACGCGCCCCTAAAGCGGCCTGACGAGATGCAACTGACTCAAGCATACTGACTCCAAACTCGACTATTTATCTTCTTTTGATGCTTCGTAGGCCTGCCAATAGCTGCGGTGTGGCTTAAACGGTGCATCGCGGTCGCGAACGGCTGGGCGTACGCCGCCTTCTTTCCATACTTCGTTAAAGCGATCCATACCAGGACCCGCGATACCCATGGCATCAAGGTCGTTGGCAGCGGCCATGGCAGCATTCATGCCCATGGTTTCGAACCAGCGATTAGTCACTTCTTTGTGCGAGTAGATCGCATCCAGAGTGACGTTAGAAACACGCTCAGCATAGGCGCGGGCTACCGCAGCGACTTCATCACGGGGTACGGCACGGTTAACCAATCCAATCTCAGCAGCTTCAGTTCCAGTCATATTATCACCGGTAAACAGCCACTCTTTGGTTTTGCGCATGCCCATATGAATTGGCCAAAGACCAAAGGTGTGAATCTCACCCATCGCGCGTGATTCAGGCTGACCTAGCAGTGCATCGTCGGCACAGAAAACAATATCCATCACGCCTACCAGATCCAGTCCGCCGGCAACACAGTGGCCGTGGACAACACCAATAGTGGCTTGACGCAATCTAAACAGACGCATCCAACGCTCGCGCGACAGATGGAATTCACGGCGCGACCAAACTGGCGCCTGGCGGTGAGGACGACGCTGCACGTCATTGATGGCGCTGTCCGCATCCCAGAGATAAGAGAACTCATTGAGATCATAGCCAGTACTAAAGTGAGCGCCAGCAGCATCGATAATCAGTACACGGGTTTCATCATCCTGATCCAAATCATCCATCACCAGGTCTAACTCGTCACGCAGCTGCACCGAAATGGCGTTACCTTTGTGTGCTCGATTAAGGGTCAAAGTCGCAATGCGGCCTTCTTTTTTGTATATAAGGGTTTCTAATTCCATAGTTATTTCTCTCAGGCTAATCTCAAAATTGGTTGATACTGTTTTAAGTTGGAATTATTTCAACACATATGTTGATTGTAAGCAACACATATGTTGAAATATGTTTTTGCTCTTAAATAGTTATCAGTGAGGGCGTTAATCAGCGTTTGGTGTATACACCAGCCTTGGGGAAAATATGTCAGTTAACAGTAACGCAGAGCACGGCTCTGCAAATAGCCCAACAGACAGCTCTTTTGATGTCATTATTGTCGGCGCTGGATTTTCCGGTCTGCGCTCGCTCCACAGTCTGCGCAATGCCGGCCTCTCAGTAAAAATCATTGAGGCCTCCGACGAAGTCGGCGGTGTCTGGAATCACAACCGCTACCCAGGTGCGCGCTGCGATGTTGAGAGCTATGACTACTCCTTTGGTTTTTCCGATGAACTGCAGCAACAGTGGCGCTGGTCCGAGCGCTATGCGCAGCAGCCGGAAATTTTGCGCTATGCCAATCATGTCTGCGATCGTTTTCAACTGCGCAGTGACATCCTCTTTGACTGTCGCATGCTCGGCGCTGACTTTAATGAAGACCTTGCAAGCTGGACAGTCGCAACCGATTCTCTGGGCCAGCTACAGTGCCGCCATTTAATTCTTGCAGTCGGCCAGTTATCGAAAATCAAAACACCGACTATTCCCGGCGCGGCCAGTTTTGCTGGTGAAATCCATCACAGCGGCGCCTACCCGCGTGAGCCTCTCGACTTTGCCGGCAAGCGCGTCGGTATTATTGGCACCGGCTCTTCCGGAGTGCAGATGACCCCGGTTATCGCCAGACAAGCCGAGCATTTGAGCGTATTTCAACGCACCGCCAACTACAGCATTCCGGCCTGCCATGCAGAGATTAGCGACGCCGATGATGCCTTGGTTAAGGCCACCTATGGCGAGCGTCGCGAGCAGGCGCGCAATTCCCCTAGTGGCCTTGGTTTTATGCCTAATAGGCGCTCGGCTCTGGATGACAGCCCCGAAGTTCGCGAGCAGGTATTTGAAACCGCTTGGAATCGCCTGGGCTTTGGTTTCGCCCTCGCCTACTACGATATTCTGCTCAACATTGAATCGAATAATACCGCGGTGGAATTTGTTAATCGCAAGATTGCCGAAAAAGTCGACGACCCGGAGCTGTGTAAAAAACTCACTCCCCACGGCTTTCCCTTCGGCGCTATGCGCCCGGCGGTAGACCATGGTTATTACCAGGCTTTTAACCGCAGCAATGTAGAACTGGTCGATATTAAACAAGCGCCCATTGAAGCCATTACCGAAACGGGTATAACCACCAGCAATGGCGAGTACCCACTGGATATTATTATTTATGCCACCGGCTTCGATGTGTTTACCGGCTCTATTTTGGCGCCGCTTATTCGTGGCCGCAATGGCTTGAGCCTTGAGCAAAAGTGGTCTCAGGGACCGCGTAACTATCTGGGGATTGGCACCCACGACTTTCCCAACCTATTTGTTATGGTCGGCCCCGGCAGTCCATCGCTGCTGAGCAATGTGATTGTCTCAATCGAGGATCATGCACAGTTTATCTGTTCGTTGATCACCAGTGCAGACAGTCTTGGCAAGCAGACTATTGAGGTCAATTTAGACGCCGAGAACGACTGGGTCGAACATGTTAATGAACGCGCCCAAGAAACCCTCTACCCGCTGGCGCCATCCTATTACATGGGCAATGAAGTGGCCGGCAAGCCGAAAGTGTTTATGCCCTACTCTGGCGGCGTGCGTGGTTATAGACGTATTCTTGAGAACGTGCGCAACAGCGACTGGAAGGGCTTTGATATCAGTTAGTAGCCCTCGAAATAGAACTGCCCGGGCTGAGATAGCTCGGGTTAGAATCCTAAGGGCTTAAAGTAGTTAGTATTACTCGAGACTGTTGCGAAGCGCTTAAACCTGCTTAACCCAGTCAGCTATCACAGCATCCAATTCGGTAGCCTGACTGAGCATGCCATCCAGCCAGTAAAACCCGTGGGGTGCGCCGTGAAAAAGTGTTACGTCCACTGGTACACCAGCCTCACGCAGACGCTCGGCATAAGCTAAGCCTTCATCGCGCAATATATCCATTTCAGCCACCACTATTTTACTCGGTGGCATAGCGGAAAAATTCTTCGCCAAATAGGGCGAGGCGCGACTATCGTCGCCATCCTCGGGCTTTGATAGGTACATATCCCAAAACCACGACATCTCTTTGGCGCTGAGAATTGGACCAGCGGCATTCTGCACGTAAGAGTCAAAGTCGCCGCGCCCTGAGGGCAGTAAACAGGGGTAGATCAAAATCTGACCAGCAATATTGATCTCACTGCTATCAGCCAGAGTGTGAGCAACGGCAGCCGCCAGATTGGCACCGGCGCTGTCGCCCATAACAAACAATCTATTGACGTCCCCACCTATGCTAGAGGCATGGGCGGCAATCGATTGGGTAGCCGACAGGCAGTCTTCATAGGGCAGCGGAAAGGGATGTTCTGGTGCCAGACGATATTCTACTGATACCACCACAGCTTGGGTGCTGACAGCGATCCGCCGACAGGGACGATCCGCAGCCTGAACACTGCCGATGGTCCAGCCGCCACCGTGAAAATAGACAATTATGGGTAATATTGTGCCGGGACAGGGATGGTAGACCCGACCCCATACTGAGGTTTCGCCATTGAAAAGGCTTATATCTCGCACTTCAGCCACTTGCTTGGCCTTGGTTTGCAGACCCACCACCGCATCGACCGAGGCCCGCGCATCGGCGAGACTCTGTTGGTCGTAGCGCAGCACATCATCGGCGCTAAATATAGCCGCTACCGCAGGCGTATCCGGATGCGGTTGATCTTGCAGGCGCGCGCCAAAATACTGGCTCACAGTCTCACTGTCGAGAGTAAATTGCGCGCGGCTAAAGCTGTTAAAGTTCATATCCAAATACTCTTCGTTAGCATCTTTCTACACTTGCCCAGCCATGCCACCCACAGTTAGCTGCAACGCGCTGTGCTTAAAGGACTTCGAAAAGTCCCGCTGCACCCATACCGCCGCCGACGCACATGGTCACAACCACATACTTCACACCGCGTCGCTTACCTTCGATCAAGGCGTGTCCAACAGCCCGTGAACCGGTCATGCCGTAAGGGTGACCAATGGAGATGGCGCCGCCATTCACGTTGTAGATCTCCGGATCAATACCGAGGAAGTCGCGACAATAGAGTGCCTGAACGGCAAAGGCTTCATTGAGTTCCCAGAGACCAATATCCGCTACGCTTAAACCATGCTGCGCGAGCAACTTGGGCACGGCATAGATTGGACCTATACCCATTTCTTCTGGCGCATTGCCGACCACGCACATACCGCGGTACAGACCCAGTGGCTGCAGACCGCGCTGCTCAGCGAACTTGCGCTCCATAACCACACAGGCGGAGGCGCCATCCGACAGCTGGCTAGCATTGCCTGCCGTGATACAGCCTCCCTCAATTACCGGGCCAAGACCACTAAGATTTTCAAGTACAGTGCTCGGGCGATTGCCTTCGTCTTTACTCAGCGTCACCTCAGCGTAGGAAACTTCTTTGGTTTCACGGTCGACCAGTTTTTGGGTGGTCGTAATAGGAACGATTTCGTCATCAAAACGTCCGGCAGCCTGTGCTGCAGCAGTACGTTGCTGTGAGCTCAGAGCGTACAGATCCTGCGCTTCACGGCTGACCTGATATTTCTTCGCGACAAACTCTGCGGTGTGCAGCATACCCATATAGGCGTGGGGCTGCTGGGCAATCACGTTGGCATCGGCTTCATCGCCAAGCCATTTCATATAATTATTCTGGACTAAGGAAATACTGTCCTGACCACCGGCAACAACCACATTGAGGTTATCAACAATAATTTCGCGAGCAGCCATAGCTATAGTCATTAGGCCTGAAGAGCACTGACGGTCAATCGTCGCGGCACCTGAAGTCACTGGCATACCTGCGGCAAGTGCGGCATTGCGGGCTAGGTTCATACCTGCGGTGCCAGCACCCAAAACAGTGCCGATCAACACGTCTTCGACTTCACTGGCATCTATACCGGCCCGGGCAACAGCGTGGGATATAGCGTGGGCGGCCATGGTTGGCGACTTAGTATTATTCAGCGAGCCACGAAAGGCTCGTCCAATCGGCGTTCGAGCAGTAGAGACAATAACAGCTTCTCTCATAACAGTTCCTTAAAGTAGAGGTGATGCGGGCATTTGATGTGCCCTAAAAAAAAGACCTCCCCTCCAACAAAGGGGGGGAGAGTTTGGAAGGGAGGCCACTACACTGCTAGTACTAAAACATGTTGTGCTAATTAAAAGTTGTAGGTCAGTTCGACACCGTAAGTTCTTGGTGGTGCCAACCAAATAGTCTTGGAGCCGAGTCCGCCGCTGTTATCAAAGCCGAAGTGCGAATAGACTTCGTCTTTCAGATTGCGACCAAATACTGCTACTTTTAGGCTCTCATCAATGCTGGTGAATGAAACGCTGGCATCGAAAAGCTCGTACTGTGGCAACATCAGGAAGTTAAAGTCATCACTGGCAACAGAATCAATGTAAGAGTAAGACCCTCTCAAAGTGATATAACCGCGATCGCCAACCGGGCGTTCGTGAGTTAATGCCATGCTAGTAGTGCGCTCAGGTACCATCTGGAATTTAAACTCATCAGCTGCGCGGCCGGTTTTTTCTACCAGGTAGTCCGCCGAATCGTATTCAGCATCCGTGTAGCCGTAGCCAAACTCAAACGTAGTGTAATCGGATACCGCAACCACTGAGTCGACTTCAAAGCCTTGAATGGTTGCCGAGGCAGCATTGAATACCGTCTGCACACCAGACTGATTGTTAGCCGCTTTTTGCATATCATCGATTTCATTGAAGAACATCGCCATATTTAGCTTGACGCGACCATCCAACAACATAGATTTGAAACCCACTTCAAATGCATCAACCGTCTCTTCATTGTAGGGACCGGGAGTCGATGTTGGGTTATCTGGAGTAGTGACCACTGTCGCATCGGTAAAGCGAACATTGTAACCACCACTGCGGAAACCGCGTGACAGGCTGGCATAAGCGAGCATGTCTTCATTGAGGGTCCAGTTCAGGCCCAGCTTGGGAGAGAAGTTTGACCAGCTGGCGCTATCATTAAACACTTGGCGACAGTCACTCCAGTCAACTGTGCGAGTGGCCACTGTGGCACCGCTCGGATCATAGATTGAACTACAGCTGCCAACGCCTCCGGGATCGCCGATCACGCCAATGGCTGCATCTTTATCTTCACTAGAATAACGACCACCAAGGATCAGCGTGATATCTTCAGAGACATCGTACTCAGCCTGAGCAAACACACCAAAGGTCGAGTGATCAATGGTCGACTCTGATGGACGCTCTACAGCATCAACCAACAGACGGCGCTCGCGGTAGGTATATTCTTGATCGAACAGGTTAATACCAGCAGTTAGACTGACTGAGTCATTGACGTTGCCAGACCAGCGACTTTCAAAAGACTTTTGCGTTTGAGAGATGCCCGAACCTTCGGCAAATTCAAAGCGGATAGTGCCTGCGGCGCCGTCGATATCACCCCAGGTATCCTGATCCAAATCGCGGACCGAGGCAATTGTGGTCAAGGTGCCGCCCCACAAATCAAGATTGTGCTCAACAACTAGGCTCGACCAAGACAGATCCAGATCGCCCTTGGTATCAGTCTCAGTGGTGTTGTCGGCCCAGGGATCTATGTCATAAGACTCTATGCCAGTGGCAAGAACCGTATCATTGAGAAACGCAGTGTCGAGATAAAAGCTGCGTGCTGCCATGCCGTCGCCCTTAATACTGGCTGACTCCGCAATCGCGGTGAGATCATAACCCTCGCCTTTAAAGGTAATCGCTGGGCGAACAATCAATGTCTCAGAAGCGCCCTGATGTCCTCCAGTGGTAGTGTTGAACCAAAGTCCATCGCGATCTTTAGAGATCACGGCGATTTTACCGTTGACCGAATCACTTATGGGGCCGGTTACTACGGCACTGACATCGCGCTGGCCATGAGAACCTATAGTGGCTTTGACCTTACCGCTGAAATCGTCGCTAGGACGAGTAGTGCGCATCACTACAGCGCCGCCAGTTACGTTGCGACCAAACAATGTGCCCTGGGGTCCACGAAGAATTTCGATCGACTCAAGATCAAACAGGTCCGTGACAACACCGTAGATCAAACCGTAGGGCATGCCATCTTGAACCACACCAACGGCGGGATCAGAACTCGGAATACTCTGTCCGGTAGTACCCATACCGCGGATAATAAAGTTACCGGTGTGCGGCACTGTGCCCTGCTCGGCCAGGCTTGTGTTAGGAGAACTGGTGCCAATATCGGTAAGTGTTACAGCAAACATCGCCTCGACTTTGTCACCGGAATAAGCGGAAATCGCAATAGGTACGTCTTGCACAGCTTCTGCTGAAGACTTCTTTTGCGCCGTAACCATCACCTCTTCCATCAGCACATTGGTTTTAGCCAATACCTGCCCAGAAGAAAACAGCGCCAGAGAAACCGCTGCCGCCAATATGGATTTGCCATAAGTGCGCCGCGCTTTCAGATTGAAATTTTGATTAGTGTTTTTAATATATGTCATTACATCTACCCCAGATAAAGTTATTTTTTTAAATGATTTACACCCACTATCGTCAACACTCTAGTTGATAATACCCCAATAATAGGCTGATGATTCTATTTGTCAATGCACCTGTTGATTTATTATCGCCAAAAAATTGACCCACCTAGCTAAAGCGCAGCGCTCTATTTAAGCCCAAACGGTCCACAGTGACCGCAGCCGCCACCAACTCACTGCCGTCAAAGGTCAAAATACCTGCGGCCCGAAGGATAATCGGCCGGCCTATACGATCCTCATCGACGCCCTTAAAGCCGCCTTTGTAGCGGCCATGATAGAGCCCGTGAAACACCACGCGATCATCGGCGGAAAACAGCTCATCCACTTCAACATGGTCCACATCAATCAAACTCGCGGGATGAGGATCATCGGCTGACACCGATGACAGCCAAAATGCGCCCTCGAGCTGAAATAAATTAGCGGGCGTATCTAGCCAGTCGCGAGCCAGGGCCTCCAGTGCACTGTTGCTTACACCTGGCTGCACATCCCAAGGCGCCGAATGAGGCGCATCTACGGCATCACAGATACCTGAGGTCAGCTGGCGTTTGCGGGCAAAATAATCTTCTTCTGCCCAGCCCCAGCGCAGTCGTTCACCATCGGTGCGAAACATCGTGATACCGCGCCAAGTGGCACCGCGGTTTTGATCTGCTGGAGAGCAGCCATGCTCAGTAAATTGCATAGCAATACTGTTCTCGCCATAGACTACATCGTGCACAGTCACGGCCAAGCCAGGAAACTGATTAATCTGTGCCGCGGTGGGCGGCAGGTATTCCGTATCGCGGCCATTGAGCAGATAACCACCAATACTCAGGCAGTACTCCGGCGCCATAATGCGCTCGACAACCTCGAGGTTGTGACCGGTAATAAAATCCACGGCAAAGCCTCGCAGCAGAGCAGCAAGGGGATGAATAGAGGGTATAGAGGGAATTGCAGGCGTTGTGTCGGATTTATTCATTGGAGTTTTTACTTCTCTGGCCAGATCATAGCGCGCAGCTCACGCTTGAGAATTTTCCCCGAAGCATTGCGCGGCATCTGCTCGACAAACTCAACGGAGGTGGGGCATTTGTAGCGCGCTAAGCGGGCGCGGGTAAAGTCTAACAGCGCCGCAGCCTCTATAGTTTGGCCCGGTTTACAGACCACAATGGCCTTGGGTGTTTCACCCCAGCGCGGATGCGGCACACCAATCACCGCCGTCTCAGCAACATCTGGGTGCTCATAGAGAATATTTTCCACTTCCGTAGGGTAGATATTTTCGCCACCGGAAACAATCATGTCCTTGTAACGATCATGGATATAGAAAAACCCTTCGTCGTCGCAATAGGCGGCATCGCCGGTGCGCAACCAACCATCTGCGGTAATCGCCTCTGCAGTAGCCTCAGGTTTGTTCCAGTAACCTTTTGCCGTCATGCCAGAGCGAATGCAGATTTCACCGACCTCACCCTGGGCAACTGGCAGCATAGTCTCAAGATCAAACAGCGCCACTTCAGCCCAGGGTACCGGGCGACCACAGGAGCGCAGGCGCTCTTTGTTGGTTGCTTCGGGGTCATGGAATTCCGGGAGTAATGTCAGCACTGTGCCGCAGGACTCGGTGAGGCCGTAAGCATGGGCAAAGTTGCATTGAAAAATCTCTAGCGCGCGTTTTAACAGGGTTTCACTGATCGGCGAGGCGCCGTAGCCAATAAACTCCAGACTCGACATATCCTGAGCCTCTATAGCGGGCAAATCCACCAGCATCTGAATCACTGCGGGAACAAAAAAGCTGTGGGTGACCTTATGCTCAACAATAGCGCGGCACAGTTCCCTGGGATCGGCCTGTTGCAGAATCACCGTCGCACCGCCCGCCAGCATGGCATTGAGGCCGTAGCCAATACCGCCGACATGAAACAGTGGCATGGCCACCAAGTTGACGCTGCTGTCACTAAAGCCCCACATCTCGGAACCGTGACGCTGATGAAATGACAGATTGCGGTCACTGATCATGGCACCTTTGGGCAGACCGGTAGTGCCTGAGGTATAGAGCAGTAAGATGGTTGTGTCTGGATCAATCGGCAGGCTGTCTATAGTGCTGTGGCTGTCAGCATCTCGCCACTGATTGTAACTGTCGCCGAGCACCACCAATGGGCAGTCAACAAGCTCTGCACTGGGCGGCAACTTGGCAACCAAGTCTTGATCAGAAAGAATACAGCGCGGACTAGCATCAACAATGATGGCGCCAATCTCACGGGCCGACAGCCGCCAATTAATCGGCAACATAATCAACCCAGATTTGGCACAGGCAAACAGTAGCTCAAAAAACGCCGGCTTATTAGTTGCCAGAATAGCCACTCGATCACCTGCCACCAGTCCTTGGCCAAGTAGCACAGAAACCAAACGATCACTGCGCTTATCGAGCTCAGCAAAACTAATGAACTCTCTATCAAAGGCGATGCAAAGACTCTCGGGACGACTCTTTGCATACTGCCTAAGTAACTCAGCCAAACTGTACATCTACGGCATCACCTCAGTCTTCAATATCAATTATTAATAGCTTTTCGGCAATCCCAAGCTGTGTGACGCGACATAGTTCAAAATCATCTCGCGGCTAACCGGCGCAGTTTTATGCAATCGAGCAATAAACCACAGATCCGCAAGACCATATTCAAAGGCTAAGCCGTTGCCGCCATGTACTTGCATAGCTTGGTCCAGCGCTTTTAAAGAGCTCTCCGCGGCGAGAAACTTGGCCATATTGGCCGCTTCTGCTGCATCTTCACCGTTATCAAACATCTGTGCCGCACGGGCTGTCAATAGTCGTGCCGACTGCACACCTATATAGGCCTCTGCCATTGGGTGCGAGACGCCCTGGTGACTGCCAATTGGCGCACCCCAAACAGAGCGATCTTTGGCATAGGCCGAGCCCTTGTTGATGGCGTAGCAGGCAATGCCATTGTTAACTGCGGCAGCAGCAACGCGCTCCGGGTTGAGACCGACAAATACCTGACGCAAACCTTCGCCCTGGACGCCGACCAGCGCATCGCGCTCAAGCTTGACGTCATCGAAAAATACCGTGAATTGTTTTTCTGGCGACATCAGCGCGGCATCAATGCGGTGCTTGGTAATACCCGGCGCATCCGTTGGCACGATAAACAGCGACAACACGGAACGCTCAGGTGTTGAAAGATCGCCATCGCGAGCCACAACTAACATAGCTTCAGCTTCATCGACACCGGAACTCCAGTACTTGGTGCCCGAAAGGCTCCAGCCATTGTTGGTCGAGGTTGCTGTGGTGGTAATTTTATGGGTGTTGGAACCGGCGTTTGGCTCGGTGATAGCAAAAGCCATTTTTTTGGTGCCCGCGGCCAGCGCAGGCAACCAGCGATCCTTGAGTTCCTGAGAACCGTGACGCTCAATCATCGGCGCGCAGATCGACTGAATAACCAAATATAACAGAGGGCAACCCTGGGCCGCCGTCTCTTCAATAATAATATTGAGATCTGCCAGTCCACCGCCACTGCCGCCATACTGTTCGGAAATATGAGCACCGACAAAACCGGCATCCGCCAAAGCCTTCCAAAGCTCCACTGGCGACGCATCCCGTGCCACTACATCTTGGTAATACTTGCGACCAAAGCCACCAACCAGCTTGGCCACGCTTTCACGCAAGGCGACATGATGTTCAGCCGTTTCAATTAGCGGTGAGAAAGAAATATTATCTAATGACATTAAAAACCTCTGTTTTTTTTCTTATTGCTACTAAGTAGCAATAAGGTAAGGGCTATATATTATTTTGTCAACATTTGTGTTGACTATAAGAAAAAAACTACTTCTGCCACGCAAAGAAACCCTGACCCGATTTCTCTCCGAGCTGGCCTTTGGCGACCATTTCAATAAGGATATCCGGCGGAGCAAAGCGTGGACCGTGGGCAAGCTCAAGGGTTCTGGCTATATCCAAGCGCACATCAAGACCGACAATGTCGCTCAGTCTCAGGGGCCCTACTGGGTGCTGATAAGCGAGCACAGCGGCGCGGTCAATATCTTCGGCACTGGCCACACCACTCTCTAACATACGCATAGCTTCGAGACTGGCAATCAGATCTAAGCGACTGGTAGCAAAGCCGGGAATATTACTCACGGTCAGCGACTGCTTATCGATCTGGCTGACAAACTCTCGCGCCTGATCGAGGCTGGCCGCTGAGGTTGCCTGACCTTTAATGATTTCCACCAACTTGATCGACCACACTGGATTAAAGAAATGCAGACCGAAAAAATTCTCTGGAGCCGACACCGACTCGGCCAGCGTATCTATAGAGCAGGCACTGGTATTGGTACCGATCAGCGCCGGCTTGCGCGCGTCAATTTGCGCCAAGACCTTTTGCTTTAAGGCTAACTGTTCGGGCACAGTCTCAATTACCAGATCCAGGTGCTCAGGAATGGCGTCAACATCGGACACACGACGGATTCGCCCGATTAAAGCATCGGCATCGGCGCGACTAAATTTATTTCGTGTGACACCGCCGGCGGCGGCACTGGCTATATTGTCACTGACGACTTTGGCCTGGCGATCACTGGGTTCAACCAGAATAACCTCAGCACCTGAGAGCGCTGATACGTAGGCAATACCTATACCCATGGTGCCGCCACCGACGACGGCAATGTTTTTCACTTGCATGTTATTTTCCCTGCCACTCTGGCGCACGTTTTTCGGTGAAGGCTAGGCTGCCCTCATGGGCATCAGCTGATGCAATAATCGAATCGACCAACGGTGTTTGTTTGGACCACTGCTCTGACACTTCCCAGGTCTCGGACTCGGTGATAATGCGCTTGCTCATGGCCACAGCCAGAGGGGCATTAGCGCTAATGCGTAACGCCAAAGCTAAGGCAGCTTTAAGGGCGCCGCCCTGGGGAGTAAGTTGATTTACCAGTCCCCAATGATGGGCAGTCGGCCCATCAAACTGGTCGCCGGTAAGCGCGTATTCAAGGGCGATGGCACGGGGAATCTTTTGCGGCAAGCGCACTAGTCCACCGGAACCTGCGACTAGGCCGCGAGTTACTTCGGGCAGACCAAAGCGCGCATTTTCAGCGGCGACAATCAGGTCACAGGCCAGCGCTAACTCACAGCCGCCAGCAACCGCAAAGCCTTCAACGGCAGCGATCAAAGGTTTGTTCGGCGGGGTCTCGGTAATACCACCGAGGCCACGCCCGTCAATCTCAGGACGCTGGCCATCGACAAAGGCTTTGAGGTCCATGCCGGAACAAAATGAACCGCCAACTCCGGTGAGAATACCCACCGACAGTTCTGCATCTGAATCAAGCAGATCTATGCCCGCAGCAATGCCCTCCGATACTTCACGGGTGACCGCATTGCGTCGCTCGGGTCGATTGATCGAGATAACCAGAACTGCGCCATGGCGCTCGAGTAATACTTGCTCTGCCATTACACTTTTACTCCAGACTGTGACGACTGATATTTCTTGTCGGATGTTTTAGCCACCGCGCGGTAATCGTTGAGATCGGCGCTGGCGGTCATCTCCCAAAACTCGACAATGCGGAACGGATTGCAGACCACCACACGACCTTTGGAGTTGCGGTAATAGGTGCTCATACCCTGATGGGTCCAGATCATGCCCTCATGTTTGGCATCGACCTCGGCGTTGTAGCGCTCATAGACATCCTCGCGCACATCGACACAGCGCAGGTCATTGGCAAACATTTTGCCGAGCAGCGACATCACATAGGACACCTGACGCTCAATAATACTGATCAGGCTACCGCCGTGACCGAACTGGGTGTTGGGCCCATAGAGACAAAAGAAGTTGGGATAATTGGGCACCAGGGTACCCAGGTAGGCGCGCGCATCGTCGCCGTCCCAGTCATCGTGCAACTGGTGATTATCAATGCCGCTAATCGCCATTGGCGCGAGAAAATTGACCACGTCAAAGCCGGTTGCCCAGATAATCACATCTGCTTCAATCTGCGTGCCATCGGTTAATTCCAAGCCATCTTTGTGAACCTTGTTCACCGAACCATTGACCAAACTAACATTGTCTTTGGTCAGGGTTCGCGCCCAACCATTGTCCATCAGTAAGCGTTTACCGAAAGGCGGATAATCTGGAATCAGATCAGCTAACAAATCCTGTCGATCACCGAGTTCGCTCTCTATATAACTGGTCAGGCCGGCGCGATGCTTATCGTTAATGGCATTGATAGATCTGTCGGGATGGGCCCAATTGGTATCCACTTGTAGCGCATCATAAAGTTTGTCATTAAACGCCCAACTGAGGCGCAAGCGATACCAGAGCCGATACAGAGGCACCGCCTCAATCAAGCTCTGCACGGCGGCGGGAACTTTCTTTTTGAATTTCGGAAAAGGCGCGGCCCACTGGGGGGCGCGCTGAATTACGGTTAGAGACTTAACCTGATCGGCAATGGCAGGCACCACTTGCATGGCGCTGGCACCATTGCCCACCACAACCACATTGCGACCGGCTAACTCAACGCCCTTCTCTGGCCAGCGTGCGGTGTGCACTGAATCGCCAGCAAAGCTTACAAGGCCGGTAACATTTGGATACTTAGGCTTGTTAAATGCGCCAACACCGCTGACCACCATATCTGCGGAAAACTGCTGAGTCTTTCCTGCACTATTCGTTGCGCTAACAGTCCACTGATTAGTGGCCTGGTCAAAACGGGCGTCACTGACATCCTGCTGAAAATGAATAAACGGACGAATATTGCAGCTATCGGCAACAAAATTGAGATACGTTTCAATTTCATCGCTACCAGCAAAGTACTCGGACCAGTTGTACTGGGCAAAGGAAAATGAATACAGGTGGCTGGGTACATCACAGGCCGCACCAGGATATTTATTCTCGCGCCAGACCCCACCCAGACCGGAATTGCGCTCGAGGATTACATAGGCGATACCCGCTTCAGCAAGGCGAGCAGCAGCACAGAGCCCAGAAATACCTGCACCTATAATCACTGCACAGAAGCCTTCAGGAACTGGCCCAGAGGGAATTATCTCCGCGCTGGGGTCAACGGGGTTTTCAACTCTGGCATCAAGCTCCAATTCACTGCGAATCATGGCACCATAGCGGGCGGGAATCTCTTCGCCAAGTGCTACGCTCATCATCTCAACCAGCAACTCATCCGAAGGGTTGGCCAGCGCCACACTGCCATTTTTCCGCCAGGCTTTGATCTCTAGCACTGCCTGACGACGAATCTCGCCCTGTATCTCTGGAGACAGACCCCCATCATCATTGTCATCCATACCACGAGAGCGAGTTGGCTTGTAGTCACCCTCTATCCAACGGCGCTCACCCGTAAGGTGAACAAGCAGGCAGGCAAGTGTTGGCAAATTGGCCTGCTGAACAGACTCGTCTAACCAGATGTCATTATTATCTTGAGAAGGCTTATCGATCACACCAAGTTTGCTCCCGTCTTGAAGATTGAATACAGCGTGGACTTTCTAGCGTGCAATAGTGACACAAGGGTAAAAAATGAGTCAACACTTTTGTTGATTACTTGGCTATAGAGCCTGCTGGCTCTCAAAACCCGTTGATTAAACGATTTATTTTAGGACCGGGATTTTGGGTGTAAACCGCGGCTGCAGAAGCGCAGCCTTAAGGTTATTTAGCCAAGTCTAAGGTACCGGAGGCCAAGCCATTGGTAATGATATTGGCGTACATTTCACCAATAGCCTGCGCATCTATATCTGAATGATCCGGCTTAAACCAGCGGTTGGTCCAGTTGACCATTCCCAACACGCCATAGGAGACGACTTTGGCGGAACCCAGATTCACGAACGAGCCATCATCATAGCCCTGCTGGATTATCGAGATCACCGCCTCATCATAATCATGGTTAATCTGTTTCATACTGCGCGCCCACTTAGAGCGGCTATCGGCGACATCTTCAAGATTTTCGCGAATATAGATATAGAGTATCGGATAGTTTTTTGCGTAGGCGCCCATCAATTGGACAATCAAGCTTTTTAACTTTTCCGCTGGGCTCTGGTCGCTGTTGCGAATATTTTGCGCAGCTTCAAGGTTGCTTTCAGAGACTTCTCGTACCAGCTCGTCAAACAGCTCTTCTTTGCTCGAGATGTAGTAGTAAAGCGACGCCCTATCAATACTGAGCTCTTGCGCAACAGCGCTGATACTGGTGCCAGAAAAACCTTTGCGATTAAACACCCGAGCTGCCGCTTCAGAGATTTCTTTGCGTCGTTTTTCATAATTAGGGGCCTTATCGACCTTTGCTGCTGCACGCCTACGCCCAATTCCACTGGCCACTGTCACTATCCTCTTCGAAAAAAATCAACTCATGTGTTTACAATACGTCTTAGCAGCAGACTATAGATCAACGCCCTGACATTGGCAATCCACCAACCCGCACTTGACCGGACCTAAATAGCTATCCCCGTGCCTAAAGCCCTTTTCGCAGGTAGCGCGCAGCCATCATAAAGTGTGCAGCGGACCAGAGTGCAGCCACTGGAATAACAATCAACAACGCCATGCGCAGAGACCCATCGCCCAATGTGGCGGCATAATGATCACTGATCACTCCGATCAACGTAGGCCCAACACCCAGACCTATAACATTAATAATCAGATAAAACACAGCCGACACAGTCGCGCGCATACGCGGATCGACAATACCGTGCAAAGTCGCAATGCTGGGACCGATGTAGCAGGTAATTAAGCCGCCCATCAAAAGGTTTATGGATAGGGCAATATAAGGATTGCTCTGATTGAGAATAAACAGCATGCAAACACCGGCGATCACGGCAGCCAGAGCAGGCAGCCAGAGATTCCAGCGGGTATCAATTCGACTTAAACGATCACAGTAAAAGCCCGCAAAATAGGTTCCCACAGCGCCGCAGACACCGCTGCCCAGCGCCAGCCAGATACCTAGCTCCGCGGTGCCCAAACCAAATTGTCGAATAAAGAAAGGGGCCGACCAGTTCATGGTGCCGTAGCCCATCAAGGCCGTGAGTCCACCGGCGACCGATAGATGCCTGAAGGTTTTACTCTTCCAAAGCAAGCCTAATGCCTCGCTGAGATTGATCACTTCGGGAGCGACCACGCGATTCTCCGACCAGCCGCGCACCGGCTCAACAATGGTCGTGCGAATCAGTATGGCTAAGAATATGCCGGGAATACCTACGGCTAAAAAGGCGATGCGCCAGCCGAAATACTCATTCAGAATACCGCCCAATAAAAAGCCCATCATAATGCCGATATTGACGCCCACAGAATAGGTCGCCATGGCGGTTGCCCGCTGCTCCGGTGGAAACACATCAGAGATCATTGAGTGCGCCGGGGGACTGCCACCGGCCTCACCTAGGCCGACACCCATACGCGCCAAAAACAGATGCATATAGCTTCCGGCCAAACCGCTAAGGGCGGTCATAAAACTCCACAGACCAACGGCAACAGTAATAATATTACGGCGATTGCCGCCGCGATCGGCAAAGCGCGCAATCGGCACTCCAGCAATAACATAGAAAAAAGCAAAAGCGGTGCCTGTGAGTAAACCGAGCTGTGTGTCGGACAGCAGCAGATCAGCCTTAATTGACTCTTGCAGCATTGACAGCAGTTGACGATCAAAAAGATTGAGCGCATAGGTCAGCGTCATAATGCCGAGAAAATAATTTCTCACCCGGGCGCTGTGATAAGGGCTCTCTGCGGAGGGTCGTGCGGGGTCTAGGGGTTCCGACATGGGTTTATCCTCTCTGCCTTCGCTGTCGCTATGGCTAATTATTATTTTCGGTTTTTTAAGTAGTCGCTGTGATTTATTATTGTTTTAGTCTTCGTCCGCTCCCATCCAGCCTGGCAGCCAGGTGGGATGAGATCGGATCAAACTCACTACACGGCAATATTCTTACCGAGATTAATCACCTTCATCTGAGTAAATTCCATCAGCCCATGCTCGGCCATTTCAACACCGACGCCAGACATTTTGGCTCCCGAGAACGGCGTGTCTGGGCCAATGTCACCGTGCTTATTGATCCATACAGAACCAGAGTCCAACTGCATGGCAACGGCTGCGGCTCTAGCGCTGTCTGCGGACCACACCGAATTACCCAAACCAAAACAGGTATTGTTAGCGCGGGCAATCACTTCATCGAGATTGCTATAGCTCATCACCGGCAGTACAGGACCAAACTGCTCATCAGTCACCAGCGCCGCATCATCGGCAATATCGCGAACGATAGTGGGGTTAATAAAATAGCCTGGCAGATCTGGACAATCCCCTCCGGCAATAATAGTGCCCTGAGTTCGGGTCTGTTCGATAAGAGCTTTTAACTTGTCATACTGCATGCGATTTTGCACCGGACCCAGCTGGGTGTCAGCATTGAGACCCGAGCCAACCACGGCATTGTTAGCCAGCTCAGCAAGATTGGCACAAACCGCTTCGTACTGCGTCTCGTGAACATAGAGTCGCTTCAGCGCGATGCAGATTTGACCATTGTTGCCAAATGCCGAGGCGAAGAGCTTGGCCGAAACCTCTGCAGGATCACAGTCGTCCAACACAATACCGCTGTCATTGCCGCCGAGCTCGAGCGTCATGCGCTTAAGGGTGGCTGAGGCTGAGGCCATGACTTTACTGCCGGTAGCAGTGGAGCCAGTGAAGGCAATCTTACTAATATCTGGGTGGCTGCTGAGTATGCCACCGAGATCATTCTGATCGGCAACTATATTGAGTACGCCAGCGGGAATAATCGCGCTGACAATACGCCCCAAATGCAGCGTTGCGACAGGCGTTGTAGCCGCCGGCTTTAATACCATAGTGTTGCCAGTAATCATGGCGCTACAGATTTTTGATATAGCCGTTACCAGAGGGAAATTCCACGGCACGATGGCCGCGACCACGCCCAGTGGCGCGCGGTGAATGGCAATGTGGCGCGACTCACTGTCTTCGATAACCTCGACGGGCAAATCGTATTGGGTGTAGTGACGCAGGAAATATGACACACCACCGACTTCGCCAAGGGCCTCTGCAAGGGGCTTGCCCTGCTCGCAGGTCAGCAGTCGAGCAAGTGTATCCGCTTCAGCGTCTACCGCATCAGCCATCTGCAACATAATCGCTTTGCGCTGTTCTATCGGCGTCGCCGCCCAACCCGGAAAGGCTGCCTTAGCCGCGGCAATCGCTTGCTCAAGTTGCGCTTCTGAGGCACATGCACAGCTGGCAAATACTTGCGCAGTGGCAGGATCAATCACATCGAGAGTGCGACTGCCGCTGACGAGCTGACCATTGATCAGCATATCGAAAGTCATACCAGAAACATCATTTGTCAGTTGTGCGGTCATGGTTAATAGCCTCTTAGTCGTTATTATTTTCGCGAATTACTGTGCGTTATATTTTAGTTGCCGTGCTGATGCAATTGCCCTGCGCGCTCAGCCACATAACCGCGGATATCTTCTATATCCTCAGCTGATAAATAGGCGCTGAAACCGATCATGCCGCGGTCTTTTAATACCCCGTCATGTACCACCGCCTGCCAGGCCTCGGCACTTGCCAAAACCGGTGAGCGACGCAGATCTGGAATAATTCCTGAAGAGCGCGCGGTGGCGCCGTGACAAACGCCACAGGTGGTCTCGTATATCTGCGCACCATTATCGCGGTCGGCTTTATCCCAGACCTTGTCAACCACTACGGCTGCTGCCAGTTCAGGTTCGAGCACTTCATAATCAAGGCTTTCATTGAGGGCAAACACCATCAGTCGGCCGTTGGGCCTGAAGCCCGCGTTTTCTGTGAACGGCGCAGCTAGACCGTAACCACCGCCATAACCTGCCATCAATGCAATATATTGCACACCGTCAACAGCGTAGGTAATCGGAGGGGCAATGATGCCGACCCGAGTATCGAAGGACCAAACCTGGCGTCCAGTGCTGGCATCGAAAGCCAGCAGATAGCCACTGGCATTGCCCTGAAAAACCAGACCGCCGGCGGTGGCCAAAACGCCACCATTCCAGGGACCAAGATGATCTACACGCCAGGCTTCCTGCTGCTTTATCGGGTCCCAGGCAATCAAAAATCCGTTTAGCTCACTGCGGATCGCAGCGATCTCATCGGCGTCATCGGGGATCGCATTAACCGCTAGATCTACACCCAGATTCCAACCGCCGACACGAACTTCAAAGGGCTGGCTAGCCTTATAGGCCAGTGCAATTTCCTGCGCCGGTATGTAAACCAACCCGGTATCCGGGTGATATGCCATAGGCTGCCAATTATGGCCACCGTGCCCAGAAGGCAGGGCAACAAAAACCTCATCATCTACATAGCGCGCATCTGGGGCCACCTTGGGTCTGCCGGTTTCCAGATCTATACCTGTGGTCCAATTTTGCGGCACATAGTTTTCCGCAGAAACTAGCTTGCCGTTGCTGCGGTCAATGACATAGAAAAAGCCATTTTTTGGCGCTTGCATCATCACTTTGCGCGGCTCTTTATCAATCTCTAGAGTCGCCAAAATAATCGGCTGGGTTTGGGTGAAGTCCCACTCTTCTCCGGGCGTTCCCTGGTAGTGCCACTTGTATTCACCTGTATCTGCGTCGAGCGCCAAGACAGATGAAATAAACAGATTATCGCCCTGCCCTTCGGAACGCAGACTGCGCGGCCATGGCGAACCATTGCCGACACCCACTAATACCTGATTGTAATCTTCGTCGTAAACGATGGCGTCCCAGACTGTGCCGCCACCACCTAGCTCACTCCAGTCACCGGCCCAAGTGGCCTGTGCTGCCGCAATCATCGGGTCTGAGGCAGCGCCATCGGGCCCAGCACCGGGAATCGGCGGCACTGTATAAAAGCGCCAGACCAGTTCACCGGTCTCGGCGTCGTAGGCGCTGACATAGCCGCGCACACCGTACTCGCCACCACTGTTACCAATTATGACATTGCCTTTAACCACGCGCGGTGCGCCAGTAATAGTGTAAGACTTAGTCTGATCGACGGTTACTGTAGACCAGACTTCTTTACCGGTTTTGGCATCAATGGCAATCAAACGGCCATCTAACGCACCTACATAGACCTTGCCCTGATAAAAAGCCGGGCCGCGATTAACCACATCACAGCAGGCCTTAAAGGCAACTTCGCCGGCAATTTCGGGATCATAGTGCCACAGCGGCGCACCGCTCTTGGCGTCAAAGGCATGTACCCTTGACCAAGCTGATGTGGTGTAGATCACCCCATCAATAACAAGCGGCGTCGCTTCTAAACCGCGCTTGTCTTCAAATTCGTAAAACCATTTAAGACCCAGATTCTCAACAGTTTCGGTGTTGATTGAGTCGAGCTGATTGTAACGCTGCTCTAGGTAGGTGCCACCGTGCGTCATCCAGTTAGCCGGTTCAGCCTGTGCCTGGGAAAGACGGCTATCGTCAACGACCTCGGCTTGCTTACCAGAACCTGCAATATCACATGCGGCCAATGCCAGACAAAACAGTACAGTCACTATGTTTTTCATCGATGAAAACTCCTAACCTGCAGAAACGAAAAAACCGCTGCGCCACCTCCCCGCGAGGGAAGATGGCAACAGCGGAGGCTGTTACTTAAAATTCAAACGTTGCTTCAACACCAAAGGTGCGTGGCTGAGTACGAACCAAGAAGGCACTGTCATAGCTTCCTTCAACGTTAATACCGTTACCGTAGTAGAACTTATCTGTCAGATTTTTAACCCAAGCTGACACACTGTAGCCTTCGGCCATGTAGGTCAAACGAGCGTTAGCCACCCAGTAACTAGGATTACCTTTCTTAAAGTCAGTTTTGGCAATCGTACTGGCATCGACATCACCTTTGCTATAGCTGTAATCACCAAAGGTATCGAAGTGGTACTGATCACTAAATGCTGCATCAGCGGCCAACATCACCACACCATTAGCTACCTGTGCCATCTCCCAATCAAAGCCGATATTAGCGGTTACTTCAGGTGCATAAGGTAGTGGATTTCCAGCCACACTGACATTACCAGCAGCAGTGTTCAGGCATTGTCCATCCTGAGGCACTGGACCAGTCAATGGTCCGTCTGGGCATGCGCCGTCAGTAAACTCAGAATCGAGCAGGCTGATTGCCGCATTTAATGTCAGAGTATCAGTTGCTTTGAAGATCATATCGGCTTCAAAACCAGTGACTTCTGCATCCAGATTAACCAAGAAGGTCGTTGCAGTTGCATCGAGTAGTTGCTCCTGCTTGCCGGTGTAATCATTGAAAAACAAGCTGGCATTTAACTGCATGCGGTTATCCAGCAAGCGGCTCTTCAAACCCAACTCGTAAACGTTGTTGGTTTCTGGAGCAACAAAGTACACCTGTTTAGCAGACTGAAACGCGAGCCCGTTGTAAGTGCCACCGCGGTAGCCTTTACTGTAGCTGGCGAAGACCATCACATCTTCAGACATCTTGTAATCGACAATAACGCGGCCGGTTACCTGTGAGGAGTCATCTTTTTGGCTTAACGGCGTCAGCACACCAGGAGACTCACCGATTACATACTTGTTGCCAGTGGCTTCGTTCTCATAGCCAGAGACAACGACCAGGCGCGGAGCACCAGTTCCGTCATACATAGTGGTCAAAGCATCTTTGTACTCAAAGTCATCCTGGGTGTAGCGCATACCAACAGTCAGCGACAGCGCATCGCTAAAGTCGTAAGTACCTTCACCGTAAATGGCCACAGAATCGCGAACCTGGGTATAGTTTTGCGTTCCATTGAGCGGCGTAATCAAGCTCAGTGCACTCACTACACCATCAGCCTGAAGTGCGTCGGGGAAAAGACCTGCACCCATACCACCTGGGTTAAAGTAATCATCGGGATAACCGGCAGCCTTAACCACATCGCTGAGGAAGCCAAAGAAGTGTGGACGGTTAGTGGTGATGATTTCATCAGTACCGTAGTAGGCGCCAACGATCATATTGAAGTTGTCGCCCTTATAACCTAAACGGATGTCCTGATTAAAGCTCTCTGATTCAGACTCGTAACCAATTGCGCAGATCGCATAGGGCGTGCCATCACAATCAATAAAGGGCAACAGACCGAAGTAGGTTTCATCGTAGCCAGTAATAGATACCAGGCTGAGATTTTCCGTCAGATCGAAGTTGGCATTGAAGACAACACCATCAGTGTCAATTTTCGCCGTGCCATTACTGTCGGTGAAGAGTTCGGAATCGCCTATGCCATTCGCTTTAGCACTAAACGCAGGTGGCATAGCATCTACAACAGCCTGACTAAAAAAGTCGGTGTTGTAATAAAAACCAACAGCAGTACGCGCCATGCTAATGGTATCGCCTACACCCTGATTCTGAGGAGTACCCTGGCCACCGAGAGATGAACTGGAATACGCCTTAAACATAAACTCAGAACTGTCAGTGACTAAGTTAGCCGAGAATCTAAGGCCCCAACTTTCTTCTCCACCGGGGCTAACGCCCTCAGCGACATTGCCAGACAACTGATCATTGGTCAGGCTTGGGTTAGATTTTGAAATACCGCGTGGCATGCGGTTGACCAGCCAGGGATCAGAATCGACCCAGGTGCCGGCAATGCGAATACCCAGAGTGCCTGGAATCGGCGTGAAATCCATCGCGCCCATCACATTATTGCGACCATAATTACCTATACCAGCAGTAAGATGACCACTTGCCTCGTCGCCCATTGTCGGCTTAACGGTAATAAAGTTGATTGCACCACCAGTAGTATTACGACCGTACAATGTGCCCTGAGGGCCTTTTAGAACTTCGATTTGCTCGAGATCAAAAAGCTGCTGGCCGTGGCTAGCGCGCATTGACTGGTAGACTTCATCGACATAAATGCCGTTGGGTGATGCTGCATTAGAATTATATTCGGTGCCCACACCAATACCGCGAAGCGTGAAATTGGGCTGTGACTCACCATAAGACGATGTGACATTTAAGCCAGGCATTGAATTATTGAGATCTGATGTTGAAAAAACACCCTTATTTTTTAAATCGTTCGCGCCCATTACTGAGATAGCAATTGGCACTTCCTGCAAACTTTCTTGGCGCTTTCGTGCTGTTACAACAATTTCTTCCAAACCTTCGATACCCGAACTAACCTGAGCCACAGCAGGAAATGCTGCCATCACAGATAAGCACATTAGGCTAACTGATAGTTTTTTATTCATGATTATTCCCCTCGTTATTCAAAATCAACACATTAGTTGATTGCCTATCCTATAATGGAAGAAAAGATCGTGTCAACTTAAGTGTTGATTTATTTTTATTTAGGCGACGCACAAGCCTTAAGATAACAGGTCAGGGAGAGGTTAAAGCTGGCCGGACAGGATAAATCAGCTGTGCCTTTTGGCGCCGTAGTCAAAGTAGTCGGCAATAGCCAAACCCGCCGCCACACTGGTAAAGGGGTCGTGCTCAACGACCTTGCCGGGGAACTGATTTTCGAGAATATCCTTAACTGCAGGGATTAATGAGGAGCCACCGGTGCGCAACACCAGATCAATATCCTCCGCCTGCAAGCCCGCTCTATCGAGGATTAGGCTCACTGCCTGCTCCAATTCAAACAGCTGATCGGTGATCATCAGTTCAAACTCCCAGCGCTCTAGGCGCACCTCAATATCGATCTCGGGAATATCCAGCACCGCGGAATCAGACACTGAAAGCTCGGCCTTAAACGCCTTGATCGCCTCAAATACCTGATAGCTGTAGTTCTGCTTAATCAAATCATAGAGGCGCTTAAACTTAATCGCCCCCTCATCTGGCAGCACCATGCGCTGCATCACCGAGGCGGTATATTTGTTTTGATTGAGCATATAGCTCACTGGCCAGTTAATCAGCAGATCTTCAAAATCGGCAAAGGGAAACAGCGTATCCACCTCGCTGCCATCGACCATACGCGACCAGCGCTCGCCCTTGCCCAGCAGTGGGAAAACCAGTTCGCGGAAAATCGTTTGGTCGATCTTGTCGCCACCCAGGGCAATACCATGGGTCGCTTCAACGGAAAACTCGGTGCCCTTGCGGCGCAGAATACAAAAGTCGAGGGTGCCGCCACCAAAATCCACGGTCAGCATCAGCTGATCGCGGCTGTGGGGATAGTTATACAGATAGCTGATGGCCGCCGCTGTGGGTTCCGGGCAAAAGCTCTGCTCGGTAATCCCGGCATGGCGATAGGATTCACTGAGGCGCTGCAGTGCCACATTGTTGCGCCCTTGCTCTATGCCCTCAAAATTAACAGGATGGCCAATACAGGCCTGACTGCTGTTATCAACACTGCCGCGCAAGGCTTTGCGGATACCCACCAATATAGGCGTAACCAGCGCCACCAAACGAAACGGCCGACTAAAAATGACGGTTTTATCACTGGCGGTATTACCCAGTAGGCGCTTGGTGCCGCGGAACAGTCGTCCCGGCAGGCTGGCGTCGTTAAAGGCCTGCCCGTAAATCTTACTGGTTTCCGACTCACTGGCTGGGCCATCGGCAGTCCCGGCACTGGTGCGCGCCTCGCCAATCACCTCGACACTGAGTTCCACCTTGCGGCCTTGATTGTCACTAATATAGTCATCGATCGCTAGCTGACCTATGGTCGAGA
>CAJQJT010000348.1 GCA_905478725.1 uncultured Pseudomonadales bacterium | reverse complement strand
TCATAGGCCAGCACCTGCTCTTCTGTGAGCAATGCCTGGATTGCATCGGTGAGTTGGTACTCGCCGCCGGCGCCAGGCTTTAAGTTAGCCAAGTGCTTAAAGATTTGCGGGGTGAAAATATAGCGACCGGTAACACCCATGTCTGAGGGTGCGTCTTCAAATTTTGGTTTCTCAACAATTTTGTCCAGCAGGTGAACGCGATCAGCCTGGCGCTGACCACTGATCACGCCATAGGCGGAAATCTCTGGTCCCGGGACTTTTTGCACTGCGATAACGGAGCTTTTGTAAAATTCGTATTGCTCGACCATCTGTCGCACAGCACCTTTCTCACCGTGGATAAGATCGTCCGCAAGAATCACTGCGAAGGGCTCGTCGCCAATAAGGTGAGCAGCGGTTAATACGGCATGGCCCAGACCAAGAGCTTCATTCTGACGGATATAGGTACAGCTAACGCCTTTGGGAACTATGTTTTGGGCTATATGCAGCAGCTTGGTTTTATTATTCTTTTCCAGCTCATGTTCGAGTTCATAGGCCTTGTCGAAGTGATCGGCAATACTGCGCTTGTTGCGCCCGGTGATAAAAATCATCTCGGTAATACCGGCTTCTACTGCCTCTTCAACCGCATACTGAATTAATGGCTTGTCGACAACCGGCAACATCTCTTTCGGGTTGGCTTTAGTGGCTGGTAGAAAGCGTGTGCCCATACCGGCTACCGGAAATACTGCTTTACGAACCTTTTCGCCATGTCGTACATGTACCATTGAATCCATTCCTCTGAAGATTAAATCGGTGCTTGCTAGGCAGGTTATTCCTGCCGCCTGTGTAAAGGCGAGTATTATATCCATAACTGATTGGAATTCGGGGACTTTAATTGGCGCTTTACCGCGCCTCCACCCTTTCTTTATTGAGCTGTCCCTCTATAATTGCCCATTCGCGATAAAAATCACCTTTTAACTGTTTCTCAGATCTGCAGGTATCCACCTTGAGCAATGTCGGCACGCCCCCTGAAACTTTTCAGGAGCTAATCATCAGACTTCAACAATACTGGGCTGACCAGGGTTGTGTAGTGCTTCAACCATTGGATATGGAAGTAGGTGCTGGCACCTTTCATCCAGCAACATTCCTGCGCGCCATCGGCCCAGAGAATTGGAACAGCGCCTATGTTCAAGGCTGCCGTCGCCCCACTGACGGTCGCTATGGCGAGAATCCCAACCGACTGCAACATTACTACCAATTTCAGGTAGCCATGAAGCCCTCACCACCAGAGTTCCAAGAGCTCTATCTGGGTTCTTTGCGCTCTCTGGGAATAGACACCCAAGTGCACGATGTACGCTTTGTGGAAGACAACTGGGAATCACCAACCTTGGGTGCATGGGGAATTGGCTGGGAGGTATGGCTGAATGGCATGGAAATCACTCAGTTCACCTATTTCCAGCAAGCTGGCGGACTCGAGTGCTATCCAGTGACCGGTGAGATTGCCTACGGGCTTGAGCGCATCGCTATGTATCTCCAAGGTGTCGACAGTATCTATGACCTGGTCTGGGCTCATGGGCCCCAGGGCGACGTGACCTACGGCGATGTGTTTCACCAAAATGAAGTGGAGATGTCCACATTTAATTTTGAGCATGCAGATGTAGATGCACTGTTTGCCCAGTTTGATCAGTACGAAAAAGACAGCATCCGACTCACCGAGGCTGGCTTGCCATTGCCCGCCTATGAGATGGTCATGAAAGCGTCCCACGCCTTTAACCTGCTCGACGCGCGCCACGCAATTTCAGTGACTGAGCGACAGCGCTATATTCTTCGTGTGCGCACATTATCTCGCTCCGTTGCTCAGGGTTATTTTGATTCACGTTTAGCACTGGGCTTCCCCCTTGCCGACAAAGATCTTGCTGAAGAAGTCATCGCCCGCGTAGCCTCAGAAAAGGCACAGGAGCTAGCCAAACAGGAACGAGCCAAAAAGAAAGCAGAGGCCTCAAAGTGAGTAAAGATTTTCTCGTTGAAATTGGTACAGAAGAGCTGCCGCCAAAAGTATTACGCCAACTGTCTGAGACCTTTGCCCGTGGTATTGCTCAGGGTTTGAAAGATCAACACCTGAGCTTCAGCACAATGACCAGTTACGCGGCACCACGTCGCCTCGCAGTGTTAATCACGGATCTCGCAGAACAGACTCCAGATCAAGATGTTGTCAGCTGGGGCCCTCCGCTGAAGGTTGCCTTTGATAGTGAAGGCAAGCCGACCAAAGCAGCAGAGGCCTTTGCTAGAAAGAACGATCTCGAAATCGGCGTATTGGCTGAGCTAGTGGAAAACGACGGACAACAGGACAAGCTCTGTGTTCGCCAAAGTGTTTCCGGCAGCAACACAGAGGGCCTCTTAGGTGTAATCATCAATCAATCACTGTCTGCTTTGCCCATCCCTAAGCCTATGCGCTGGGGTCGAAGCCGCCAAGAATTTGTGCGCCCGGTTCAATGGGCCGTCGTGCTGTTTGGCAGTGATACGGTTGCCATCGATATTCTCGGTGTGACCAGCGGTAATCTCAGCCGTGGTCACCGCTTTCACAGCGCCGGAAATATTGAAATTACAGCCCCCGCCGCTTATCGCGACGCATTGTACGATGCCTTTGTAATGGTGGATTTTGCTGAGCGCCGTGAATTGATTCGGCAAGGTGTAATGGCAGCCGCTAAGACAGCCAATGGCCAAGCCGTGATCGATGAAGATTTACTCGAGGAGGTCACTTCATTAAATGAGTGGCCAGTGCCATTAATGGGTCGCTTCGAGGAGCACTTTTTAGAGGTCCCAGCTGAGGCTTTGGTGTCGTCAATGGCCCAACATCAAAAATACTTTCATGTGGTCGATGCCAACAGTCAACTTCTACCCCTGTTTATTACGGTTGCCAATATAGCCAGCTTAGATCCACAGCAGGTTATCAGGGGTAATGAGCGTGTTATTCGCCCGCGTCTTGCTGATGCGGCGTTTTTCTACAACACAGATCTAAAAGTCACACTTGAGGCACGGCGCGAGTCGCTGCGCAAGATCATCTTCCAGTCCAAGCTTGGCTCTGTCTATGACAAGACCGCCCGAGTCAGTGAGCTCGCAAAACTCTTGGCACCTTTTGTGGGAGCAGATGCCACAGCTGCCGGACGTGCTGGCGAACTGTGCAAGTCTGACTTAGTCAGTGAAATGGTTGGCGAGTTTGATGATCTACAAGGTGTAATGGGGCGATATTACGCGCTCAATGACGGTGAAGATCCGGCGGTTGCCAATGCATTATTGGAGCAATATCTGCCCCGCTTTGCTGGCGACAGTATTCCGGCCAGTACAACCGGTGCAGCACTGGCTCTGGCCGACCGCCTAGATACCTTAGTAGGCATTTTTAGCATCGGTCAACAGCCTTCAGGTTCCCGTGATCCATTTGCCTTAAGGCGAGCTAGCCTAGGTATATTGCGGATTATTATAGAGCGTAATATAGATATAGACTTGAAAGTTGCGATCGCTGGTGCAGGGCAGCAGTTAGCCCTCACTGAGGCCTCGGATGATAATAATGAGCAAGTGCTCACTTACGTTATTGAGCGCTTAAAGGCTTGGTATCGTGACGAAAAGGTAACCCCAGAGGTGTTTGCCTCAGTAGCCGCCATGGGTTTATCCAATCCCCTAGATATAGATGCGCGGATCAAGGCTGTAGATGAATTTTCTCGGGCACCTGAAGCGGTGGCACTGGCTTCGGCCAACAAGCGCGTATTAAATATTCTGGTAAAACAGGGCGAAGCCAACGTGGCAGGCCAGGTTGATTCAACCCTTTTTGAAGATCCGGCAGAGGCTCAACTAGCAGCGGAGATTGAGCGCTTAAGCCTTTTGATTGCCCCACTGGTAAATGAGCGCGACTATATTGGCGTGCTTGCCGCTCTGGCAACATTGCGCGAGCCGGTGGATAACTTTTTTGATGCGGTATTAGTGATGGCGGACAACCTTGAGGTTCGCGCGAATCGACTGGCGTTGCTTCACAGCCTGCGTCAGTTGTTTTTAAATGTTGCCGATATTTCACATCTGGTCGTCAGCAAATAAGCCCTCTGTGGGTAGTAGTAGTACGAAGTGGCAGTGAAATTCAGCACCGGGGAGCACTAATGGGCATTATCAAAGGAATGAAGAAAATCTGGCAGGGAATAAGAGCCTTTGTATTTTACATTGGGCTGGTAGTATTGGTTCTGCTAATGCTACTTGTACTCTGCCTATTAGGCTTTTTACCTTTTCATTACCGTCAACTCTGCGTTACTTCAGGTAATAGGCTGGTAATGCTGTGGCTGCGTCTAACCTGCGGGGTCAAAATTCGCGTTCGCGGTCTCGACAACATTCCGTCTACAGCCTGTGTCGTGCTCAGTAATCACCAGAGTACCTGGGAAACATTCTTTCTTCAGTTTCTGTTTGTGCCCGCCAGTGTCATCCTCAAACGCGAGCTGTTATGGATCCCATTCTTTGGTTGGGGGCTGTATTTTATGCGCGCTATTGCCATCAAACGATCTAATCCCGGCGGCGCGATTCGCCAGGTATTAAAGCAAGGTAAGCAGCGCTTGGCCCAGGGTAGCAACGTGATTATTTTTCCTGAGGGAACACGCATTCGTGGCCCAGAGCTTGGCACTTTTATGACCAGCGGTGCCGCATTGGCAAAATCCGCAGGGGTACAGCTACTGCCCGTGCGTCACGATGCCGGCCATTGCTGGCCAGCAACTAGCTGGCTGAAAACACCAGGCACCATTAATCTGGCCATAGGTCCAGCTATAGATAGCGCCAGAGGTAATCCGCGGGAGCTAACTGAACAGGCTCGACAATGGATCGCCAATGCTCTGTAGTAGCCTGACCAAAAGGTAAATTTTGGCCTCAGAGGGCACCTTCACCTTCCGCCAACTCTCAATCAACAGGCAAACAAAAACGCCGCCTAGGAAACCTAAGCGGCGTTTTGATATGACGACTTTATATTACCTGACCTTTCAGCAGGCGTCTAACTGAGATCAGGAACGTAAATTAAACGTCCAAGTTCACCACCGACAATGCATTGGTCTCGATAAATTCACGACGCGGTTCTACCTGATCACCCATCAGAGTGGTGAACATCTGATCCGCCGCGATAGCATCTTCAATAGTCACCCGCAACATACGCCGAGCATCTGGATCCATAGTGGTGTCCCAGAGCTGACCCGGGTTCATTTCACCCAGCCCCTTGTAACGCTGAGTGCTAATGCCTCTGCGTGATTCAGCCATCAGCCAGTCAAGCGCATCAGTGAAGCTATCAACCTGAGCATTGCGCTCGCCCCGCTGGACATAGGCACCCTCCTCGATGAGCCCCTGTAGGACT
>CAJQJT010000347.1 GCA_905478725.1 uncultured Pseudomonadales bacterium | reverse complement strand
CAATGATCATCACCAGCAGAGGCATAAACATATCCATATGCATACTCGGCGCCGACGTCAGCTTGATCGTCGCCGGCTGGTGCAAGGTATACCACCAGTCCACGGACTTATTGATAATCGGAATATTCACCGTCCCTACTAAAGCCAAAATCGCACTGGCCTTACTAGCCGCATCGACGCTGTGATAGGCGTACTGCAGAGCCATTACACCGGCGTAGAGAAACAGCAATATCAGCATCGAAGTAATCCGAGCATCCCAGACCCAGTAAGCACCCCAGGTCGGTTTGCCCCACACCGCGCCGGTAAACAGCGCAATAAAAGTCAGCACCGCACCAATCGGTGCCGCCGCTTTCATTACCATAAAGGACATTTTCATCTTCCAAATCAAGCCGATGGCGCCGGCGATGGCCATAATAAAGTAGCCTGACTGAGCTAAAAACGCCGCTGGCACATGGATATAAATAATTCTAAAGCTATTGCCCTGCTTGGCGTCTTCAGGCGCAAAGGCCAACCCCCAAACCAAACCGGTAGCCAGCACTAACAGCGCTGCCAGAGATAACCATGGCAACCACTGACCACTGCGCAGGTAGAACCATCGCGGAGAGCCGAGGCGGTAAAACCACTGCCAGCTTGGGGACTCATTAGGGAGCCATTTGGAGAGCCATTTGGAGAGCCATTTAGAAAGCCAACTCATATCTGCAAACCTATTTCATTCATTAGTTACTGGCCGTGACCCGCAACGCCCCGGCAGCTGCCAGAGGACAGAGCGCCACTGATGCGGCAAACAGCGCACCCAGTATCGCCAGCGGTGGCAGCCAATTTAATCCATCGACGGCGGAGTTCACCGTCGCAGTACCAAAAATAATTACCGGCATATAAAGCGGCATCACCAACAGAGACAGCAACAGACCGCCTTTGCGTAGGGAAACAGTCAGTGCAGCGCCAACCGCACCCACCAAACTTAAACAGCCAGTACCCAGAGCCAAACTACATATCAGTGGCAAGTAGCCTGCGCCGGGTAGCGACAGCATTAACCCCAGCAGCGGTGACACCAGAGTCAGTGGCAGACCAGTAGTCAGCCAATGGGCCGGTACCTTACCCAATATTGGTAGCGGCAAAAGTTGCGGGGTGATCAACATCTGCTCAAGGCTACCGTCATGGTAGTCACTGGCAAACAAGCCATCCACCGACAGCAGCGTGGCTAAAAGCGCCATTATCCAAATCATTCCCGCAGCGACCTTTGAAAGCTGTGCGGCTTCGGGAGTTAAGCCTAGGGGAATAAGTGTCGACACCATGACAAAAAATACCACCGGACTGGCTACTTCACCACGACGGCGATAGGCCAGCAGCAGATCCCGTCGCAACCAAGCAGCAAAACCGCTGTTCATTATTCTCGCCGCTGGACTCGACATTAGACGATACCCTCGGCATGAGACTTCAGCTTATATTTACGCAGCCCAGTCAGTGCCAGATCTTGGTGAGTCGAGAGAATCACCGCGCCGCCATCCGCCACATGCTGCTGCAGACAGGACTGCAAAAATGCCACGCCCTGCTTATCAATCGAGGTGAAGGGTTCATCCAGATACCAGAGTCGCGCCTCACTGATCAGCAGCCGCGCCAGGGCAACCCGACGATGCTGTCCTGCCGACAGGGCATAACAGGGAATGTCGCTGTAACCGGCTAAGCCAACCTGAGTTAGGGCATCAGTAATTGAGGTGTCATTTGACTGGGCAGACGTGGCCACCATCCAGCGCAGATTTTCCTCGGCGCTGAGATTTAATTTAACCGCGGGCTGGTGCCCTATATAAAGCATATCGGAGAGGTAATCGTAGCGGCAGGCAGATAGCGTCTGGCCAAGATAACGGATATCTCCCGCGCTGGGCTGCAGAGAGCCAGTCAGCAGGCGCAGCAAGGTCGTCTTGCCGCTGCCGTTAGCCCCTTCAATCTGTAAAACATCGCCAGGATCAACAGAAAAACTCACCCCTGAGAATAGACAGCTGTCATCACGTTCGAAGGCGAGATTTTCAACACTCAATAATGGCGCTTGCGACACAGACAGATTCCAGAGGGAAGTGAACTTTTGGCGTCCGGCATTATGCCAAAATTAGGCGCGGGATGTTGCAAAAATCTGTTTGACAGCTTTGCAGTGACATTGGTGATTGCGGATAGAAGAAGGCCCGAAAAGAAGGTCGAGCCAGGCGCGATATTAAACCACCAAGCCCTCGACCTTAAACCAGCGACTTCAATCCAGGTCGAAATCATAGTCTTGGGTTTGTTTTTTGAGCCTCGCTTCCTCAAGCTTTTGTTCCAACCGTCGACGCGCATCGCGGTCGACCTCCAATTGACGCTTTTCAGACAGCACAAGTACCTTCTCTTCTTCAAAATCGTCGTCTGTATCCAGCTCTAAGTCATCGCTCATAAGTCACCCTTTAATAAGAGCCCACAACAGATTTCAGCCAACCGCGCCGATCTCGCTAACAGAGCGAAAATAATTCTAAAACAGGTTTTCGTCAAGAACTTAAACACCATATTTTTCAATGAGTTAAGAAATAGTTTCACTCACACGAAACAAATACATCAAAATCACTGCAGCATTAGAGTTACAACTGAAATACAGGACAAAAAACAGCGTGGAATCGTCAGCCTGAAACTACTAGCCTGTTTCGTACTCCAATCCCTAACTGCGCTGAAACCCTAGTGCTTTTTAATAGTGCTTTTTAGTAGCCTTGTTAGTGGAAATTGTAAGTAGTACCTTTAAAAAAGATTGAGTCACTTAATTACCAGCACGGAGTATCTAAAATAATGAAGTCCAAACTATCCCTTGCCATGACTATTATCGTACTTAGCCTTTGTAGCCTTGTGACATTAAAAGCCATTGCCAAGGAGCAGAGCGCCGTATTCGCCGGTGGCTGTTTTTGGTGCACCGAGAGTGATTTTGAAAAACTTGATGGTGTCATATCCGCCGCATCGGGCTATATCGGCGGTCGAGTCAAAAACCCCAGCTATAAACAGGTCTCCGCGGGCGGCACCGGACATACAGAGGCAGTTGAGGTTATCTTTGATGATCAAACTGTCAGTTACAGCGACTTGGTGGAATATTTTTGGAAGACCATTGACCCCACTGATGGCGGTGGGCAGTTCTGTGATCGCGGCCAGCAGTACCGCAGTGAAATCTTTTATCAAACCGAAGAGCAGCGCAGTATTGCTCAAACCTCAAAAGACGCCCTAGCCGCTAGCGGTCTATTAAAGACGGAGATAGTCACCCAACTCACCCCCTCGAGCCGCTTTTATCCTGCAGAGGACTACCATCAGGACTACTACCTCAAGAACCCCGTTCGCTACAACTACTACCGCTGGGGTTGCGGTCGCGAGAAACGCCTTGAGGAGCTTTGGGGTGCGAAGGAGAAGTAAACCCCAAACCTTTCAAGTATTGTTTTTCTGCACAGAGACATTGTTCCCAAGCAATTCCACTATCAAGCGTTCTGGCGCATTCTTCAGTTTTTAAACTGCCTAACTGTTAGGCGGCTTACCCTGAGGATACTTGATAATGAAAATGACCATTGAGAAAATATCACTGCCCTACAAAACAACCTTCGCCATTACCGGCTATACATTTTGCGCAGCAGATACTGTGCGCGTGACCCTCACAGAAGGCAGTTCAGCCGGAAGAAGTGAGGTTCGTGGTATCGGAGAATCACTGGGTATTTATTACAAAAACGAAACGATGGATAGCATCGTCGAACAGTTAAACATAGTTGCGGATGAGGTTTCTGCAGGTATAAGCCGCGAAGCGCTACAAGACCTTCTACCTAACGGCGGCGCACGCAATGCCTTAGATTGCGCCTTATGGGACCTAGAAGCCAAGCGCGCAGGTAAATCCATCTGGCAGTTGTTAAATATAAGGCCTAAACCTATAGCAACCGTTTATACCCTTGGCATCGATACTCCCAAAGCAATGGGCGAACAGGCTCGTCAAGCAGCTAATTTTGCAAATCTAAAAATTAAGCTCAGCAACGAAGACCCGATTGCTAGACTGGAAACCATCCGCGCAGCTCGTCCCGATGCGACATTGATCGTTGATGTAAACCAAGGCTGGAGCATCGGCGAACTAAAAGAGTACGCCCCCGCCGCTAAAAAACTTGGCATTGCGATGATCGAACAACCGCTGCCTCGCGGAGATGATGCTGAGCTGGAAGGTTTTCAATCACCTATACCCCTGGGGGCCGACGAATCATGCCTTGATAGCGATGAGTACAAGCGTGTTGCTCACCACTACGATGTGATTAATATTAAATTGGATAAGTGTGGCGG
>CAJQJT010000346.1 GCA_905478725.1 uncultured Pseudomonadales bacterium | reverse complement strand
GACGTTGAAGCGTTGATCGCTTTAGAGCGAGAAAATTATTTGGATGTGCTGCAGCGACAGGTTGCAGTGGAAGAGGCGCGTCAGGCGGAGGGCAAGCCAGTGGAGCCCGAGCCCGCACCTTCAGTGGTTGTCTATCCCTATATTTCAATTAGCAAGTAGAGCTGTGTTCCAGGTCTGCCGATCAAAGTTACTCTTTAGAGCGGCTTTGTAGGGCGGCTTTACAGAGCTGCTTTACAGAGCAAGTGTCAACAGGGGGTTGTTTAAAGCGCTTCAGAGAGATCTTCATCGAGATCTGTCATCGTCTCTGAATTAGGCAGCGCCGCTGGTACTGCGTTGCCCAAGAGTTTTTCCGAGAACGCTTGTTTGATAGTCAGGCCGGTGCGGGAAAAAAGCACTTGCGCCGCCTCGTCTATATCAGCTTTTAAGCGATTGATCGCTACGCTGTCAGCGGCGACAGATTCGTGGCCGGCACGGTACAGAATCGAGACATGCTGTGCTGGAATCCAAGAGTCAATTGATCCGCGCAGGGTCGAAATTTCGATGGGATTATTAGGTGTCTCCGGGTTCTTGCCAGCTGTACTATCTTTTTTACCTAGCTTAAAAAGCGTTTCAATATGATTTTGTAAAACAAATTCGAAACGGCTTTTGAGCGCTAATAGATCACCCTCCTGAAAGCCTTCGGGAAGCTGTCCTGACATAGCATCCCAGAGAACTTTTCCCGATAGCCCGAGAAAACCATTATCGTTTGGTGCAGCCTGCACATCGGCAGAGGCGCTGTTCGCTTGAATAGACAGCGACTCGAGACGCTTAACACGATCGATCAGGTAAACCATCAAAATGATTGCCACGACGCTGCCAAATAGAACTGCTAAGAGGAGAATAGTTGTCATAAATGCTACCTGCCTGTGGCCAATTGGGGTTCTAACTAGGTTTCGGCGCCATCTTCACTATCAGGGCTTTCTGCTTCGTTATCAGCATCTTCAGGGAGATCTTCTTCGAGCTCATCACGGAGGAACTGTAGAGCGATAAAGGCTTCCTCAAGACCAAGATCCAGTGACACTTTCGCCGCTATTTCAGCGGCCATATTCAATGCTTCACTGGGCCCAATTGAGGCGGATTGATAGAGGCTACCCAGAGCATACATCTCTTTGGCAAACTCTGATGGCACATAAGTGTAGACCGTTTCAGACTTGGTCTTAACCGTTTGAAAAGGTTGCGGCTCAGGCATTTCTGGGCGTTCACGGCCCTCTGAAAGCGCGGCCAAGCAGGACTCTTGATAGGCTTCCGACTGCTCTGCACCCTGAATAAAGACCTTGTCTAAGTGTGCTCTGGCGCGACCGGCAATCCGTGATTTGAAAATTCGCGATTCCCGTGCCATACCACTTAAGGTTGTCGCCTTCACATAAGACGCTTTGGCGCTTTCCATGGCTTTTTTAGCCGCGCGATTTTTAAATATTGGTAGTGCCATCTCTAAGTCCTAATTGCTTAATCGCCAACATGATCGTGCATTTGCACGCGCAGTTTATTAACGCACGCAGAGAGAATTTGGCTCACTCTGGATTCGCTAATGTCCAATACGGAACCGATTTCTTTTAAATTCATCTCTTCCACATAATATAGAGAGACCACAGTTCGATCGCGCTCGGGTAATTTACCGATGGATGCGGCAAGCGCACCCATAAATTGTTCTTCAACAAACTCCTCTTCAGGGCCATTGCCCTGGGCTATGGGCAGATCCACCGAGTCGGGAAGCTGTGCCTCTAGTGAAACAGTCTGAAAGCGGTGGGCATGAGTTCTCTCTTTCTGAAATGTTTCAGCGTCCTTGCCCATAAAATCGGCCAGTTCACTCTGACTGGGAGCGCGCCCTAGTTCACCGGTTAGCGCCGAGGTAGCCTCGTTGTGATCGCGAATACTGACAATCGCCGAGCGCGGCAGATATGACATCTTGCGCACCTGATCTAAAATTGCGCCGCGAATACGGTTCTTGGCAAATATTTCGAACTCTACCCCTTTGCTGGCATCGAAGGATTTATCCGCCTCAATCAGCCCGATCATTCCCACCTGAATAAGCTCATCGAGCTCCATAAAGGCCGGCAGGCGCCCCTTCAAATGGAGAGCAACACGTTTCACCAGGCCTAGATAGTCAACCAGGGATGCACTCGGCTGTCCGGCATTTTGAATTTCTTCATAGACTCTGGCATCAGACATAGCTATGAGACCTTAGACGCCATCTGCGCTGCAACACGCTCAACAAAAAACTGAATATTGCCATTCAGTGGAACATTTTGTTCGAGCAGCATGACCTTCTTTGCCAGCGCACTAAAGTCCCGTGCGGCAACAGATGCAGGAGCATGGTTAACCAGTGGCTGCGAGGCTTTCATGGCTTGCGTGACCATGCTGTCGGCGCTGATGGAGTGGAGATATTTAATCTGCCCGTCGAGAAAATTTTGCACCACGGTATTTATGCTGGTGTAGAGTCGCTCACCTTCGCGCTGGGATTCCACGCCATTTGGCAGCAGATGAATATGATCAAGTTTGTATTCCTGAATCATCACTTTAATGGTGCTGTAGGCATCGGCGATTGAATAGGGCTCATTCTTTACCACGACAATTCTGTGCTGGCAGGCACTCATAAACGCCATCACAGCATCCGATAAACCGGCAGCAACATCGACAATTAAATAGTCGAGATCATCTTCAATCTCAGAAAAAACCTGAATGATGCCAGCAGTCTCTTGAGGCCCAAGCGCAGCCATGCGCTGAATACCGCTGGCGCCAGGCACCAGTTTTACCCCAGAGGGACCTTCGATAATCACTTCACTAAGGGTTTTTTCGCCGGAGATAACATGGCTGAAATTAAACGGTGCACGAATACCCAGCGCCAACTGAGCGTTCGCCAGCCCCAAGTCGGCGTCAAAAATCATCACTTTTTTGCCGAGCGAAGCCAACTTCACCGCCAGGTTGACGGAGACTGTTGTTTTGCCGACACCGCCTTTTCCGCTGGCAACGCCGATAATTTGTGTAGCCGGTTTATTCATAAATTTTTATGACTATGTCTCGAGCTATTAATTTCATGCTTCTAATAAAGGCTATTTGGCCTTTGGGCACTGTATTAAAGCTGGCTTAATGTGGAGGATTTTGGACCCCACTCCTGACCCATTCTCGTTGATCGCCCATACCTAGTCAAACTAAATGGATAGGCAGTTGCGAAAGAGCCTGCTCCGCTAGTTTAAATCCATCTAAAGGTAATGCTTTACCAGTGATGTTGGGCTCTACAGCGGATACCGAGAGAGGCACCGCATACTGGAGCAGTAAGTAGATAATGGCCCAGGGATGTACGTCGCCATCAAACCGAGAAAGCATCACCGAGTCCCATTGTAGAGTGCCGTTTTTTAGCTGTCGTTTAGCTGAGGCTTCAGAGGCATCCGCTGCTAATAGCAAGTGTTTTTGCGCCTCGGGCAGGGCTGCGCTAAGGGCGTTAAGGTGGGTTTCAATATCCACACCTGAGGTATCAATAAGAACCAGTTTTCGGGCACTTAGTTCGCTCATCAGCTGGGTCAGTATTTCAGCTGAGGTGGCACGAAACGTGTCGACGCCGGCCTGTGAGCCAATCAGTTGGGTCTGTGCCCAAGCGCCAATGCGCACGTCGTTATAACTAATTAGCGCGACGTCATCTGCGCCGTACTGCTGAGCCATCTGCTTGGCCAGTCGGCCGGCCATCATGCTTTTTCCAGAACCTGAACTGCCGGCAATAATATGCACGCCCTGCAGGTTATCAAGTAGATCAATATGGTCTATTTCATCGCCGATAGCGCTGCTAATCTGGTCGATGGCATCGGCCAATGAGCTGCTTTGATTGATCACTTCAATCACTGACTCGCGCATACCCAGGGGCATGCCGGTTTCATTAAAGGCTTCAACTAGCGGCGCCATCTCGTCACTGACCGCTAGCTTGCCAGTCCAGGAGTCTTTGTGCTGGGACAGCTTGTAGTCGTTGCGCATCAGACTGAGTTCCTGC
>CAJQJT010000345.1 GCA_905478725.1 uncultured Pseudomonadales bacterium | reverse complement strand
GAAGTAATTTCCATTAACTCGCGGACCTCGGTGCCAAATTCATATTCACCAGGCAACATCACACCGAGCGTTTTCTGAGTGCCATCGGCAAGCACTATGGCGCGGCTGGTGACCTGACCATCGAAATAGACATTGGCTTCTAGGCTGACGCTAACATTGGCAAATTCTGACATAACAAACCCTACGAATAAAAAAGGAGAAGGCCGCTGCAATCGCAACGCTGAAGCGGATTATAGCCTGATAAAAAGCAGCAGCGGAAAATCTATTTGGCCTCATAGTGCGATTGTTCTCTGGCCTCTGTATCAAGGCCAGTGATGGCAAGGCAGGGGGTCTAGGTGTGACTCCAGTGGCGCAATAAATTATGGTAGAGACCGGTTAGCTGAATGATTTCCGAGCTGTCGCCTATGTGCGTGCGCAAAGACTGAATCGTCCTATCCATATCAAAGAGTAATCTGCGTTTTTCACCACTGGCCACCAGACTTTGCAGCCAGAAAAATGAAGCCAATCTGTGCCCTCGGGTTACCGGCGTAACATGATGCAAACTGGTGGACGGATACAGAACCATATCGCCAGCCGCGAGCTTTACCTTATGGGAGCCATAGGTATCCTCAATAATCAGTTCGCCACCGTCATACTTGTCTGGGTCGGTAAGAAATAGCGTCATGGAAATGTCAGTGCGCACTTTTACCGGTGTGCGGGGAACTCGGCGAATAGCGTTGTCTATATGAGCACCAAAGGCTTGCCCGGATTGATAGCAATTAAACAGTGGCGGAAAGATTTTTAACGGTAAGGCTGCAGATATAAAGAGGTCATGGATTGCCAGTGCCTCAAGAATAGTATCGCCCAACTGACGACAGGCCTCCGATTCCTCCGGTAGCTGCAGGTTATTTTTCGTCTTTGAGGATTGATAGCCGGCAGTAATGTCGCCATCAATCCAAGCTGTGGCATAGAGTCTTTCGCGGCATTGCTGAACCTGGTTTTTACTGAGAATGGTGGGGATTTTCAATAACATAAAACTCGACTCTGGTTAAGGTTTTTGGGTGGGCCACCTCCCTGTGGCCGATGCGTTGGTCCAAGTGCATCAATGTCCCTAAAATAAATAATGTCCGCTGAGACGAAAGTGACGTCGCTCCCCTGGAATAAAATGGCCACCACCCAGTTGATTGATATACTTTTTATCGCCAAGGTTGGAGCCATTGAGCTGTAGTTTGATATTTTCACTAACGTCGTAAGCGACCATCATATCGACGGTGGTATAGCTATCGGCCACTTCACGGGTAATTGAATCGCTGCTGTTGTAGCGCTCACTGGAATACTGGGCACCAAGCCCGGCCCGCCAATCGTCTCCAAATAGATAACTGGCCCAAAAACTAGCTGAGTGCTCTGGGGTTCGCGCAAGCGGGTTACCGATCTGAGCAATATGCCCCCCCTCGGCGCGAATAACCTCACTGTCCTGATAGGTGTAGGCGGCCATTAGCATTAGCTTGTCAGATAGCTGGCCGGTGGCACTCAACTCCAAACCGTCGACGCGCTGCTCGCCATTGAGCCTGACAAAGCGGCCATCATCTTCAGCAAAGGCGCCATCCGGCGCGTCGGTTCGTGCATTGGTTTTTTCGGTGCGGAAAATGGCTCCGGTAACGAGCAATTTTCCAGCCAATAAATCCCATTTGCTACCTAGTTCGTAACTCAACGTTTCCTCGGGATCCAAGTCGCTAACATTGCCCCTTGTTGAAGCGGTTAGGTCTTCCGCAGAGGGATTAAATGAATTGCCAATCCCCAGATAGATGCTGCTATTTGCAGTCGGCTTATAAACCATTGCAGTATTCCAACTGAACAGCTTGTCGCTGGCCTTGAGGACCTCGGTTGGGTCGCTATAACTGGACTGATATTCGGTGTCGAAGCTGTCCCAGCGCGCGCCTAGGGTAAGTTGCCAAGCTGAATTAAAGGTCAGTGTGTCGAAGATATACAGCGCCTGAGTATCGCCTATGGCCTCCGTGCTGGTGCCATCGCGACTGTAGATTCCTGTATAGGCCAGCCGCGAGTCAGGATTGTACAGATCCACTGTTAAGGGTGTGGTGTCGAGATTGTCAGTGCCATTATCGTCGAGATTCCAACGTTTCTCTTTTTCCCGAGACAGTTCGACACCGGCAACCAGATCATGGCTGATTGTGCCGAACTGATAGCGGCCTATAAGGTCAAATTGGATCAGGCTGAGGGCGTTTTTGGTGTCGCGGGTTTTCTCATCGCTCAAGCGCACGTCGGTACTGTTGGCAATATCGATAAAGCGCGGAGCGCTGACGATAGAGAGCCGTTCAACAGAGCCCACCCGTGCCTGGGTTCTCAGACTGGTATGAGTGGAGAGATCATATTCGTATTGCAGTGTCAGAGACTGGGCCTTAATCTCTTCAAAGTCGCGCAATAGATTGCCGTAAAAGTTGCTTTGATCCACCGCTGGCGCACCGCCTGCGCTGGCCGCTAAAGCATCAACATAGCTGGCCTGGCCGGCGCTAACCCAGGGTAAGCCATAGTCCGGCAGGTTATCTTGCTCCTGATAGTCGGCACTGAGACTCAGGCGCGAGGCCGTCTCTAGGCCAGTGGCAAGAGAAATAGCCCCAGCCTGCTTGGCGTTATAAACTTCATCGCGGCCAGCAACTTCACCGTCATCGGCCAATAGATTGACCCGCAGGGCGGTGGTATCGCCAAAGACTTTATTGCTATCGAAAGTGGCCCGATAGTCATTCGCATCGCCGGAGCTTAAACCTAGATGACTAGCATTCTTGAGATCAGCGGTTTTGGTTTGTAAATTGATACTGCCGCCGGTCGCACCACGGCCGCTAACCGCAGACCCCGGGCCTTTGGCGACTTCAATCGCCTCTAGGTTATAGACATCTCTGGTGTAGCCGGCAATATCGCGGACATTGTCGATCATGATGTCGGTGCGAGCACTAAAACCGCGAATACTCAAACTATCACCGGTCGGAGTGCCGCCTTCACCTGCAGCGAGAGTAATACCCGGAATACTGCGCACCGCGTCGCGTACGTTTTCCGTGCCCCGGTGCTCAAGTAAAGTCTGAGGAATCACCGTGATAGTCTTGGCAGTATCTAGTAACTGCTGTGTGCGCTTGTACGAAATTGATTTGTCTCTGCGATAAGGCTGCGCTTGGCCCTCTACTTTAATCTCTTGAATCTCGCCAATATCAGCCTCGGCGCCAACTGGAATAGCCGCAGCGATGGTTAGTGCTAATAGTTTTTTTGTCGATACTGTCAATGCCCCGTGGATAGCATTGCGGTACAAAGATTTCCCTGTGGTTTTCATAAGACCTCCATTTCAATGAATTCTGCTTACTGCTTCTTTAAATGAGAATCATTCTCATTTGCAAGTCGGCAGAGTAAACCCCTTAAAATAAAATGTCAATGCGAATGATTCTCATTTGCGTTGCGGCTATTTTTAGCCATACTCAGTTCAGATCACTTCACTGCTGGGCTTTGTCCTCGCTGTGGCAAACCGGCAACTGCCATCAAATGATAGATACGTAAATCCTATGCTCCGAACAATACATCGCTGGTTAGGCCTTCCCCTGGGACTCCTGCTACTCATTACCTTCGGCAGCGGGGTGCTCACTGCCATCAGTGAACTGATGTCGCGAGCTCCGCAGTCTCAGTCCAGCTACAGAGAACCTGATCTAGCGGCAAAAGCTCAGGCTATAAGCCTGATTAGCAACCAGCATCAAAATATCCGGCAACTGATGATGCCCAGCGAGGCAATGCCCTACTACCAAGTTCGTCTAGATCAACAAACGGTTATTTATTCTCTCGATAATTTAACCGCAGTGGCAGACCAAGAGCTGCCGATGAGGGAGTTTTTTAAAACGGTTCTACAACTACACCGTAATTTTTTACTGGGGAAAACGGGATTTTTGGGCATAGCTGGAGCCTATTATGTCGCCTGGGTGTCACTTCTCAGTCTGCTGATCAGCGTTCTCGGCCTATGGTTGTGGTGGCCACTGCGCAGCACATTTAAACTTAAAAAATTGATTCCTAGGTGCCGCAAGCGCCATGCTTTTTACTATTCTCACCTCAACACGGGAGTGCTTATTGGGATAGCCCTTGTGCTGTTGTCTATTACCGGGACGTCAATTACTTACCGGACTATTACTCAACAACTTTTGGGGGTCACTGGGCACAAAATAGATGTTCTGGAGCGGCCTATAGAACTGACAAACAGCTGGCACTCATGGCTATCCGCGATTGATCAGGAAATGCCCAACGCCACTCTGATTCGTATCCAGTTTCCACGCCAGAATCACAGCCCGACGCCGAGCGATAATTTCGAAACTGTAAAAGCGACAGCGGAGGAAAAACCAAAGCGGATACTGACCTTTAGACTAGTCAGTCAACATGATTGGCTGGGCTTGCCCAACAGCAAGATACAGATCGATGCAGAGAGTTCGGCAATACTAAGCCATGCCCCGTTCAAGGACTTACCCACTGGGGCCAAAATCATGGCCGTTGTGGTGCCACTGCACACAGGCAGAGGTCTACCCAAGACCTATGTTGTGGCGCTGTTATTGGTCAGCGTGCTTGGAACTCTGATGGTGTTTTCTGGGGTTGCCAGTTTTCTGATGAAAAGGCATAGGCGGGTAAGCCAGAAAATGAAAATGACAGGGACCTAGTCCGCGCATATGCCCTAATAAAAAAAGGGCA
>CAJQJT010000344.1 GCA_905478725.1 uncultured Pseudomonadales bacterium | reverse complement strand
TGCTCAATGATATGGGCCAGTACATGTTCTCAGCCTATCGCGAGCGCTGGATTCCCGACAGCCCAAAGATGCGCGAAGAGATTATTACTACCCTCGGTAACTGGGCACCCTTCAGTAACTCCAGTCCAGTAGAGGGCATTAACGCCGCGATTCAGACCTTTTATAAGCGAGATCGCAAAATCAGTATCTACACACTGGGCGACGATTTTCAGGGCCGCACTATTAGGAATGTAGTTCGAGCCGTAGACAAACTTAACCGCGCTCATCTTGGCGCCGACCGATTAGTGCGTATTCATGCCATTGGCTTTCCCGTGCACTTTGCCCGGGGAGGCGCACCCAGTGCCTCGGCGATCAAATTCGCAGCACTAATGCGTGAACTAAGTTATAACAACGGGGGAACCTTTATCGGCTTAAATAGCCTTAACTAAAGGGATACTAATTATGCCAAAAATTAAAATAACCACTTTCTCATTATTATCACTACTTTTAGCATTGATTTTCATCAGTGGCTGCAGCACTTCAGCACAGGTACAGATCAACTCGCCATTTCCCACTGTGGTGTCAAAACCCAAGCTAGTTAAAGCCGCCATTGTCTTCAGTGAAGAATTTAAAACCTACATCGCCAGCCCCAACAGCAAAACCACCATCGATCTTGGCAACGCTCAAACCGAACTTCTCAGCAACGCCTTTGCGGGCCTGTTTAACGAAATTGAATTTGTCTCTGCAGCAGCAGATGTGACATTTGATAACGCCCTGGTGATTACGCCCTCGGTCCAGGAAGTTCAGGTTTCCACTCCCTCAGACACCTACCTCAATGTCTATGAAGTGTGGATCAAATACAGTCTCGACATTCAGACCGCCAACGGCGATCAAGTGGACAGCTGGTTTATGCCCGCCTACGGCAAAACACCGGATTCCTTTATGCTCTCCAAAACCAATGCCATCGAAGAAGCTGCGGTGATTGCACTGCGAGATGCCGGCGCTAAGCTGCTGCTCGACTTCTATCGCATACCCAGTGTTTACAATTGGTTGATCACAGAGCAGATACCCCTCGACGAAACGGAGGTCCAATAGTGAATAAATTACTCGCACTCTGTGCCGCAACTCTGCTCGCCGGCTGTGGCGCAACCACCACCATCGACGAATACCGTCCCAACAATCAGATCATGGACATTAACAGCGAACAGTCAGTGGTGATTCTTGGCCGTCGCGATGCCGGACATTATGATACCGACCGGGAATTTATCGACTGCGTTGCCAGCAAAATGAAAGGGGCGGATATAGGCGTATTTCCCGAACAGCAATTTGTCGACGCCATTTACCCCTGGTTTGAACCACGCACCGCACCCAAAGGCCTCAAACGCTTAAGGCGACTAATGGAAGACGCCGCTATCAAGGAACAGATAGAGCGCAACGGCATCCGCTACCTGGTGTGGCTCGATGGTTCCACCGAGACCCATGACAAAGGCGGTTCAATCAGCTGTGCCATAGGGCCAGGTGGTGGTGGCTGTTTCGGCTTTGCTCAGTGGGACAAAAGTTCGGTTTATGAGGCCATAGTCTGGGATCTGACCAACCTCACTGAAAAGGGTCGACTGCGGGTGGACTCTTCCGGAACCTCATATCTCTTAGGTGTGGTTGCCCCCATACCGCTTTTAACACCAGTCAAAAATGATGCCTGCGCCAGTCTTGGCACCCAGCTAAAACAGTTCTTCACTGTAGATCAGTCAGAATGAATAAGTCCCTAGCCCTTTCTTTAATCTGTCTGGCATTTCTGGCCCCTGGGCAGGTTTTGGCAAAAGTTACAGGCGCTGATTTCTATAAAGAAGTGCTTCAAGGCACCCCGATTTACGATGACCCGGTACTGGATAGTTATATTAGAAAACTCGGTGAAGAGGTGGTGGCCCAGTCAGAAATGGCCGGGGAAAAATTTATCTTTACCCTCCTCGACTCCCCCGATCTTAATGCCTTTGCAACCCGTGACAACTATGTTTACGTCAATCGTGGCCTGCTCAACTATGTCAGCAATGAAGCTCAACTAGTCTCGGTGCTGGCACACGAAGTAGGTCATATCACCCGCAAGCATGTCACCGGCCAAGAGGGTAAAGCCACAGGTGCCCAGATTCTCTCTACCATAGCCGCAGTACTCTCTGGCAGCGGTGAAGTCTATGAAGCGGGCATGGCCTACGCCAACTCGTTGATTCGCGGTTACGGCCGACGCAATGAGCTGGAGGCCGATGAAGCCGGTGCCGAATATATGGCCAAACTGGGTTATGCCCCCAGTGAAATGATCAGCATGTTATCGATGATGAAAGACTATGAACTGCTGCAGAAGGATCGCGCCAGGGCCAAAGGGGCCAGCAAGCAGACCTATCACGGCATTTTCTCCAGCCACCCGCGGAATGATTCACGACTGCGCACAGTGGTTAGTAAGGCCCAAACTTTTCAGGCAAAACAGTCTCGGGGGGACGGGGCAGCGACCTACCGTCAACTCACCGAAGGCTTAATTTGGGGCGAGAACTTTCTCGCTAAAGAGAGCAAACCACAACGCTACTCTGATATGACACTGCGTGTTCGTTTCGATTATCCGGAGGGCTGGAAGCAGACTAATGACATCAATACTCGCAGCTCTGAGGGCACTTCGGTAAGCGCTCCGGCCAAGGTCTCAGCTGAGAAGTCAGAGAGCAGTTCGAACGATAAGCCAGAGGGTACTGCAGCAGATTCTCCAACTGACACTCCAGCCAGTAAGTTTGAAACCGGCGAAGCCAGACTGGCCATGACCCCCATTGCACGTACCAGCCAGACACCGGAAGAATATCTCTACAA
>CAJQJT010000343.1 GCA_905478725.1 uncultured Pseudomonadales bacterium | reverse complement strand
AATTGAAAGATCTAGTAGTCGATGAAGGCGAAGATGTCTTGGGGTTGTATCAATTTAATACCAATACAGCGAAGCATTATTTTTGTTCTAAGTGCGGTATTTACACCCATCATCAAAGACGATCAAATCCAAAATTATTCGCATTTAATATAGCCTGCCTCGACGGTATTGATCCTTTCGTGCTAGCCAATGTTCCTGTTCTGGATGGTGAGGATCATCCAACTGACAAAGCTAGGAAGTTGTGATTAAAACAGTAATCTGACCATTACTTATAATTATTGTGGCGAAATTAAGGATACAGGTAGCCAGTCCTTAAATTAAGGGTTTAACAACGCTTCCCGCAACGCCTTAGCCTGCTGCTGAATCCGCTTAGTATTCTCCGGCCCGGAACGCAGCAATTGCTTCTGCAATGGCAGCAATGACTCAAGTTCTGAATCAGCAAACTTATACACCACGGAATCACGACTCAATCTGATCGGTTCGGCGACTATAGGGGTGGCCAATATCACGTCTATGGCTTGCAAGATAATGCCGTCCATCTGTCTCGGGTTATAACCCATTTCTGAAAAGGCATTTTCCAGTAGCGGTCGGGCGAAGTGGAACATTGTCGCCATGGAGTCCATGGGCAGGCTGATTAAGGTGTTGATGGTGCGGTCATAGCGTTCGTAGTTACCGGCATTTAACCAGATGGTGCCGTCGCTGCTGTGTGTGGCAAATTTACCTTCAGGGGCGGTTAGCGGAAATATCTTTGATAGCAGCACGCCGTTGGAGAGACCGTCGGCATAGCTGGTGGTGCGGCGCAGTAGGTCATCGGTTTTCACCCACTTGGCGAATTCTGCTTTGTTGCTGATCAGCAGTAGGCGCTCGCGGATAAAGTCGTCACTGTTGTCGAGTTTGGGCAGAGGAGGCGGTGTGGTGACTGAGCTGGTCTCGGGCTCTGGTTGTGGCTCGGGTTCGACCGCTTCAGGAATGACCGCTTCGGGTATCACTGACGCCTGGATAACAACTTCAGCTACTGGCTCTGGTATGGCGATTAGCTCTGGATCATATTCTGGTTTGCTCTGTGCTTTAAATAGAACAGCGACAATAATAACCGCGGAGATCAGTGTTCCAGCAATAAAGACTAGATTGTTTGAGCCAGTTTTTTTAGGTTGAGGGTTCATTCTGTGCTGCCATCCGTTTTTGTGCGATCATTTTTGAGTGGTAGTACGGTCTGGTTATTAACCACTGCACTGCGCAGTTTAAGTTGATGACTATCGCCGTTCTTTTTCTGTTCGAGCCTTACGATTAGATAGTCCCAGTCCCTGGCCAGCCAGGCGGTAAATTGCCCGCTGCTGTCTGACTCGAAAATTCTTTCGACTTTGACTGTTGCTAACGGGCCTATGGCTGTTTCCAGTACTTCATTGGCAACCACGCGATAGGCATATTGTTTCAGCTTTCCTCTGGAAATGACAGGATAAGAAAACGCTGTATGGCCAGCGCTTAAATCGCGACGCAACTGCAGGCGATGGGTGATCATATCCAGCTGCCCGGCTTCCAGTGTTGTTTCTTTGTGGCTGTCATTTTTTTGATAGTGCAGAGTACTGTTCTGCCAATCAAAGCGCTGCACTTCTGTTTTGGTGCGGCCAAACACTGAACGAACATAGCTGTATTCTTTTGGGCGCAAGAGTTGCTCGTCGGTGAGGCTAAAGGTGCTCTGCTCATCGATCTTACCGAGGAAGTTTTTCGCTGCCAGGCTTTCACGATAGATGCCGGGTTCAATCTCTTCTAAGCGCTGTACGGCTTCAATTTCCAGGCCGCTAAATTTGGCTGAGTAATTGGCACTATACAGACTGACCGGTGGCTGAGATATGTCTTGTGGAGGGATCGCTGAACCACCGCTCAAGGCAGTGGTTGCATTTGTAGAGAGTAAAAGTACTAACGGCAAAAACGTCATCGAGCGGATGCAGAGGACTGCTGATTGTATCTTTGTGAATATTGACAATGGTTTCGCCTCGATGATGAATCACACAGCTGCTGTTAGAGTAGCAAATATTCAGTTAGTTCGCCGGTGCCGCAAAACAAGCTTTTTATTATAGAGTCTGTATGTCCCTAGCGTTGGTTGCGCTCTTCTATTTCTACACAGACGCCGCCCTCGGGCAGTAACTCGTTATCCAGAATCACATGACCTTCGCGCAACTCTAGGCGTCCCTCGCAGAACCACTGTGCCGCTAATGGATAGATCTGGTGTTCAAAGACCAGCACTCTTGAGGCCAGGTCTTCAGCAGTGTCGTTTTCCACCAGCTCCACTTGAGCCTGAACTATGCCCGGCCCGCCATCTAGCTCGGCGGTAACAAAGTGTACTGTGGCGCCGGCTTCACTGTCACCTGCATCTATCGCGCGCTGGTGGGTGTGTAGGCCAGGGTATTTGGGCAGCAGCGATGGGTGAATATTAATCAGCCGGCCAAGAAAGCGATTTACAAACTGTGGTGTGAGTATGCGCATAAAGCCGGCCAGCACAATCAGGTCTGGAGAGAAGCTGTCGATGACATCGGCCAGAGCCACATCAAACTCGGCTCGGGAGGCGAAGCCCTTGTGGTCCAAGGTGATGTTGGGAATGGCTGCAACTGCAGCGCGCTCAAGACCTTTGACCCCAGCTTTATTGCTAATGACTGCTACTACATCGCCGTTCAGTGACCCATCCGCGCAACCATCAATAAAGGATTGCAGGTTTGAGCCACCGCCGGAAATTAGGACAACTATGCGTCGCTTGCCCTTGGAGAGGTCAGTCATCAAGATAGTCCGAGTAGTTGAACCTGTTCTTCGCCGGCTTCTTGAGCCGAGATGCTACCCAGTTCGAAAGCAGTTTCGCCACTGGCAGCCAGCATAGTAAGAGCTTCTTGAGCGCGGTCAGCGGGAACACAGATCACCATGCCTACGCCACAGTTTAGGGTGCGGTGCATTTCGTGTTCGTCGATATTGCCGCCTTTTTGAATCCAGTCGAAGACTGTTGGGCGAGTCCAGGCCTGAGTGTCGATTACGGCTTTGGTGTTGTCCGGCAGAACCCGTGGAATATTTTCTAACAGTCCGCCGCCAGTAATATGGGCCAGGGCGTTGACCTGAGACTCGGCGATCAACTTCAGCAGGGGCTTCACGTAGATGCGCGTGGGTTCCATAAGCAGGTCGATCAGTGGCTTGCCATCCAGCTGAGCAGTGGCGGGATCTGTATCAGTGACTTCCAGTACTTTGCGAATCAGCGAGTAGCCGTTCGAGTGGGGGCCACTTGAGGCTAAACCAATTAAAGTGTCACCGATGCTTACTTTGGTGCCATCGATAAGATCGGCTTTCTCGACTATGCCGACACAGAAACCGGCCAGATCGTAGTCTTCGCCTTCATACATACCTGGCATCTCAGCGGTTTCGCCGCCGATCAGTGAGCAGCCTGAGATAGCACAGCCATCGGCAATACCGTTGACCACGGCAGCGGCTGTGTCGATCTCGAGTTTGCCAGTGGCATAGTAGTCGAGGAAGAACAGTGGCTCGGCGCCACAGACAATCAAATCATTGACGCACATGGCGACTAGATCGATGCCGACGGTGTCATGCTTGCCGTGATCCAGTGCCAAACGCAGTTTGGTGCCAACACCATCGGTGCCGGAAACCAGTACTGGTTGTTTGTAGCCGGTGGGTAATTCAAACAGTGCGCCAAATCCGCCGAGGCCGGCCAAAACTTCTGGTCGTCTTGTGCGCTTGGCTGCGCCTTTAATTTTTTCGATCAGTGCATTGCCCGCATCGATGTCGACGCCTGCATCTTTATAGCTGAGTGATTTGCTGTTTTCGGTCATGGCA
>CAJQJT010000342.1 GCA_905478725.1 uncultured Pseudomonadales bacterium | reverse complement strand
CAAACTGTCCCACCCCCAGTGCTGAATAATCAAGGGCGCTATGGCCAGAGTCATCGCCGCGCCAGCGTTGCCCGCGCCAAAGATACCCATGGCCGTGCCTTGAGTATCGCGGCTGTACCAGGCACAGACATAGCGAATACCAATGGTAAAGGATGCACCACTAAAGCCCAGCCACAGACCCAGCCAGAGATACTGGTCGAGACTCTCCACTAGGGGGAGTATCAACAAAGCGGGAACAACGGCAAGCATCTGCAGGGTAAACAGGTGTTTAGGATTGTAGCGATCCGCAAGAATACCCATAGGCATCCGTGCCAGGGCACCGGTAAGCATGGGGGAGGCAAAGAACAGTCCGAGCTCAGTGGCACTCAAATGCAGGCTTTGTTGCAGTTCCAGACCGATCACCGCATAGAGAATCCACACTGCAAAATTAGCCGCGAAGGCAAAGGTGGCCATAGACAGTGCTCGACTGGCACCGGGGATTGATGGGTTGCTGTGCACTTTTTTACTAGTCACTTTTCTACTACTCACTGCATTAGTATCCACTTTATTAAGGCACCTCATAAAGAGCTTCTGGGTTTGAGTATAGAACGCCAGAAGTGTCGCAAATCTAAGCCCTTACCTCCCATAAGTTCACTGCTCGATTATCACTACCTACAAAGAGCTATTAGGTCCCCAGCGGCAGATAGTCTGGCGCTGTTATGGCAGCTCCATTGGGGTAGAGCATGGCTTGGCGGGATAATTCGGGGCGATTGCCTTTGATGCATATCAAAGGCTTTGGCAGCTAATCGTTCAAGACTAGGGAGGTTGTCTTATCAGGCTTGGCGGAGGCCCTATGGCTATTAGCGATCGAATCAATTTATTTGCAATCAGCGACCCAAAAATTAAAACCCTACATGTAACCTGGTTTGCCTTTTTCCTCACCTTTATGGTGTGGTTTAACCATGCGCCTCTCTTGGCGTTTATGAAGCAGGCCTTTGATTTAAGTTCTCAACAGGTCAAGGCGCTGATGATTTTGAATGTCGCCCTGACCATTCCGGCGCGTATCCTGATCGGTATTCTGGTAGACAAGATCGGCCCGCGAAAGGTCTATAGCGCGCTGCTGGTGACCTCGGGCTTTATCTGTATCGCCTTTGCCTTTGCTCAGAACTATCAGCAGCTGGCACTGCTGCGTTTTATGATGGGCTTTGTCGGCGCGGGATTTGTCATTGGCATCCGCATGGTGGGGGAATGGTTTCCCCATAAGTCCGTGGGTATTGCCGAGGGTATTTATGGCGGCTGGGGCAACTTTGGCTCCGCGGCGTCGGCCATGTTGCTGCCGACTCTGGCGCTGCTCTATGGCGGCGAGGATGGCTGGCGTTACGCCATAGCCACCACTGGTGTGGTCGCTGGTTTTTACGGTATTTTTTATTACCGCGTGGCGCGCAACACCCCCAAGGGTTCAACCTATTTTAAACCGAAAAAATCCGGTGGTTTGGAAGTCACCAGTCGTCGCGATCTGTATTTATATCTGCTGATGAATATTCCCATGTATATAGCCCTGGGGGTGCTGTCATGGAAGCTGTCCCCCTCGGGGGTAGCGCTGATCGGCAGCAGTGCCATGTATTCAATCTGGGGCCTATTGGTTGTGCTGTTTGTCTATCAGACCCACAAAATCTGGCAGGTCAATAAGGAGCATCTCGCCAAGGGGGTGCCTGAGCAGGACAAATACGAGTTTAAACAGGTGGCGATTCTCAACTGGGCCTACTTCGTGACCTTTGGTTCGGAGCTGGCTGTGGTCTCCATGTTGCCACTGTTTTTTCTCGAAACCTTTGATAGTTTGGACCCGGTTAAAGCGGGCTTGCTGGCCTCAGGGTTTGCCTTTATGAATCTGGTAGCCCGTCCCACCGGTGGCTGGTTCTCCGATTATTTTGGCCGCCGTAAATCCCTGTTGGTACTGATTGGTGGTCTCGGTTTGGGTTACGCACTGCTATCTCAGATCGATAGCAGCTGGTGGATTCCCGCAGCGGTGATCTCAACCATGATCTGTTCTTTCTTTGTTCAGGCGGGAGAGGGCGCGGTGTTTGCCATCGTACCTCTGATTAAACGTCGTATGACTGGGCAGATCGCGGGCATGACCGGCGCCTATGGCAATGTGGGGGCGGTGACCTATCTGACCATACTCAGCTTTGTGGATTACAGTACCTTCTTTATGTTGATTGGGGCCTCAGCGCTAATCGTCTTTGCTATAGCTATGCTGTTAGAAGAGCCTCGGGGACAGATCTCTGAAATCCTCCCGGATGGCACAGTGCATATGATCGATGTTGGCTAAGCTGAATCTTATCTAAAGCCGATCTTATTTAAAGAGGTGATAATGACCCAAGCCCAGTTGGATATCGCCAGCTTCTGTGAGGCTGGCGTTAAGCCAATCAATGAAGATGCGGTTGGCTTTGAGCAGCCCCAGGAGAGCTATGCCCTCGAGAACAAAGGCATAGCGCTGGCCCTTGGGGATGGAGTGTCCACCGCTGAGGCGGGACGAGAAGCCAGTCGCACTGCAGTTGGTCGCTTTCTTGAAGAGTATTATCAGACCCCGGATACCTGGTCGGTGGCGGGGAGCGGCGAAAAAGTTCTCTCAACCATCAACCTGCGGCTATTTCGCAAGAGCCATGAATTTGTCACCACCACCAAGGGCTATCTCAGTACCTTTAGCGCCCTGGTGATCAAAAGCCGCACCCTGCATTTTTTCCATGTGGGCGATAGCCGTATCTACCTGCTCCGGGAGGGAGAACTGATTCAGCTGACCACAGATCATGTGGCGACTATTGATGAAAACCGCACCTGCCTATCTCGGGCTATGGGTATGGATAGTCTGTTAAATCTGGATTATGGCCACCGGGAGCTTATTCCCGGCGATCGTCTACTGCTCACCAGCGATGGGGTGCATGACTTTATTGCCGCCCCAGAACTGCAGCAATTGCTCTCTACCGGCTCTAAGGCCGCTGATATCTGTCAGGCCATGCACAGTGCCGCAATGGCCGCAGGCAGCGACGACAACCTCAGCGCGCTAGTGGCCCTGGTGAATCATCTGCCGGAGAGCAACCTTGAAGATTACAGTGCGGAGCTGACTCGCCTGCCGTTTCCCCCGGATCTTGCTCCGGGTATGAAGCTTGATGGTTATCTGGTGGTTAAAGAGTTATTTGCCTCAAGCCGTAGTCAGCTCTACTTAGTGGAAGATGAAGCAAGTCGAAGTCTCTGTGTGATGAAAACCCCCTCGCGCAATATGGAAGAAGATCTCAGCGCCATAGACCGTTTTATTCAGGAGGAGTGGATCGGGCGACGTATCCATTCACCCTATGTGGTCAGAGTCAT
>CAJQJT010000341.1 GCA_905478725.1 uncultured Pseudomonadales bacterium | reverse complement strand
CCAAGCCAAACACACTGACGACAAAGGCCAGCCAGTAACGGCGAACATACTTTAACAGGCGCAAATAAGTGGAGGCACCGGTCGGGACAATCTTGTCGCTCATATTGTTATGGCTCTTGTGGCTGTTGCGTTGCAATGTTTAGTGTTTCAAATCCTAACCTGCCCGCAGCATCCATGGCGGTAATAACAGCTTGATGGGTCGACTGAGCATCGGCGGTAATCACCAATGGAATGTCGCTATCCCCCGCCGAAGCGTCCTTCAAGGCAGCCATAATGGTCTTGATGTCACGATTTATCAAACTTTGTCCATTGACCGCATAGCTACCGTCTTTGGAGATGATCAATTCCACTGTTGTTTGCTCATTCGCCATGGCCTCAGCCTCGGCCTCAGGCAGGCTGATCAGCATGCGAGTCTCGCGGGTAAAGGTGGTGGTGACCATAAAAAAAATCAACAGTAAAAAGACAACATCGATCAATGGTGTCAGGTTGATACTGTTGTCGCGCTGGGCTCGGCGGGGAAATTTCACGTCGCTTGCCTAGGACTGCCGAAACAGATCGCTGTGCATAGCATCCACCAGCTTGGTGGCCTGTCCTTCTAGCTGCACCACCAGAGACTCCACATGGCGTTCAAAGTAACGGTGGGAAATCATCGCTGGAATCGCAATGGTGAGGCCAGCAGCAGTGGTAATTAACGCTTGAGAGATTCCGCCAGCAAGATCAGCGGCATTGCCTGTGCCGAACAGCATAATGTCGGCAAACACCTGAATCATACCCAACACAGTGCCGAGCAAACCGATCAAGGGCGCCATATTGGCAATCGTACTCAGCAGCGTCAGAAAGCGCTCGAGTTCATGGACTACCTGAGCTGCGGCTTCTTCGATACTGTCTTTCATAATTTCACGGCCGTGGCCGGAATTGCTGATACCGGCGGCAAGAATATAGCCAAGCGGTGAACCATCGCGCAGCTCCCGAAGGCTGTCGCCAGCGAGCTCGCGATCCCGCAACTGCTGCCAGACACGAGTCAGTAAGCCACTGGGAACAATGCGATCTGCTTTCAGGGTAATCAAGCGTTCAATGGAAATTGCGACAACGATAATCGAACAGATAAGGAGTGGCCACATAAGCCAGCCGCCAGTGAGGAAAATTTGATACACAGTGTCTTCCGTTGAGTCGATTAAAATTGAATCGCGACCTTACCATAAAAGGGCTGCAGGCAAAATCCGCAATCTGTATTTAGCGCCACCAGCGCTGCGCTTGGCCACGGGCTGTGGTGATTCTCAACTCTCCTGACCGCGTCTCAGACGGCTCGTCAATCAGCTCTTCAGTCAGCTCTTCAGATGGAAACCACTCAAAGGTTATAGCACCCTGATCAGCAGTATTCCAAGTTCTGCTGCCTACGGCACTATAAGCTTTAGTCACAGAGGGGTGAGGATGGCCAAATTGGTGCTGATAGCCCGCGGAAAATACCACATGTTTCGGTGACAGCTGCTGGACAAATTTTGGCGTCGAGGAGGTCTTGCTGCCGTGATGAGGTGCGACCAACAAATCAATCTGTGATCCATCCAACCTACCGGATTCGAGCAGCTGATATTCTGCTGCGCGCTCTATATCCCCAGGCAATAGCACCTGAACATCCCGCCAGTGGATATGCACAACACAGGAGCTATTGTTGCCACTTTCAAAACTAGAGGCTCTTAGACTAGAGCCTTTTAAGCTAGAGCCTTTTAACCTAGAGCCACTTAGACTAGCCCCCATTAAATTAGCACCACTAATATCAACACCACTCTTATGAGTTATCGGTTCCACTAGAGAGATGGGCGACAATATCTCGAATAGCACCTCCCCCCAGCGCCATTGAGTCCCAGCATTGCAAACTGCCACATTTTGCCCTTGGAGCAGAGTCTCGGGGAAATTCACTCCAGGCCCGGTTATGATCTCACGGCTGGGTAACACCAGCTGCAGCGCTGCGAAGCCACCACTGTGGTCACCGTCTTCATGACTTATCACTGTGGTATTGATAGAACTCCAGCCCCGCTGCCACAGAAAGGGGGCAACAATGCCGCTGCCGGCGCTAAAGGCACGACTAAATTGCGCGCCACTGTCATAGAGCAGGCTCCCTTGATCGGTTTCAACCACCACAGCAAGCCCCTGCCCCACATCCAAAACCGTTACCCGCAAGCCAAACTTAGGTCTCTCACTAAACAACAATAAAAGCGCTAAGGGCAGTACCCCGAACCACTTTGCACTCAACTGCCGTGGCAGCATAAAACACAAGCCCGCTAGCAGAGCAGTCAGTAAAACCAAGCCAGATGTGCCCACGGGTGAGGCCAGAAAGCCTTGATCCCCAGGAAATAAATCCAAAAATATCCACAGTATTCCAACAGACCAATCAGACAATTCCCAGATCGCTTCAGCTGTACCGGCCGAGAACGGCAACAATAGACAACCGAGCAACACACTGGGTACAGTCACTAGAGACACCCAGGGCACCGCAACCAAATTAACCAGTGGCGCCAGCCACGACAGCCGCCCAATAAAAAATAACAGGGGCACCGACATAATTGCCAGCAGCGCCAACTGAGCACTGACTGTGCGCTTTTTTGGCCACCAGGAATCCCGAGACTGCCAGGGAGAAAACCAAGCAATCAAAATCGCCACTGCCGTAAATGAAAGCCAAAAACCGGCACTCAGCGCTGCTAAAGGCTGTAATAGCGCAATCAATGTCAGGGCCCACACTAGGCAGACGAAGGGTTGAATGCGGCGAAAACAGAGCTTTGCTATGACCACAACAGCCACTGCTATTAATGCTCGCTGAGTCGGCAGGGAGAATCCCGCCAAAAGACTATATGCGGCGGCAGCCAGAAACCCACTCACCGGAGCCAGCCAATGCAGCGCCACACTGGGCAGTCTTAATCCCAGGTTAAGCTGAGCATCACTAAATAGAGAGCTAGGTAAAGCACTAGACAAAGAGCGGAACAAAAAACTGAATAATGCGCTAAGCAAAATCACCAGCCGCGCCAGCCCTTTGCCCACGGCAGCACCAAATAACGCCACAAGCCCAATATGCAGCCCGGAAATAACCAGCAGGTGAACGATCCCCAGGCGCGCCAAATCCTGCCACCAGTTGGAGAGCTGACGCTTATCGCCAATACTCAGGGCCAACAGCACCGCACGACCCAAAGACGATAGTTCTGATTGCTCTATCGACTGTTGAATCCGCGACCTCAGCTGGGTTGGTAATGCGGCAATATTACCGAGACTAAAAAGCTTAGCCTCAGGTAACTGCTTGGCAAGCTCAGGCGAACGCACATAACCGGTCGCCCTATAGCCCTGCTGTAATAACCAACTTTGATAATCAAAAGCAGCGGGGTTAACAAAGCCCCGCGGCCGTCGCAGACGCACCACCAGCTGCCAGCGCTGGCCAGGTTGCAATATCTCTGCGGCGTACCAGCTAAGCAGCAGCTTGCCCGGGACAAGCTGCTGATTGGGATCCCCTAAGACTTGAATAGTCTCTGAGGCAAAACTAAAACGACTGCGAACAGAGTTGCTATCAACCAGACTGATGACCTGCCCTGAGATCAGAAATTCTTCACCATTGTATTTTTCCGGCAGACTCTTGCTCAGTAGCTGATGGCCACAGAATATGCCCCAGAGCATTCCTGCACTAAGAAACAAAATCCATTTCAAACCCCTTAGACGAAAAAAGACACAGACTGACAGCAGGCTGGCGAAGAGCGCAAAGCTGGCCCCAAAGCCTGGCAACCAGGGCCACCAAGCAACCGAGAAAACGCCCAGGGATAGCATAATCAAATAGGCCAATATAGATCCTTCTACAAAGATATCCGTTACACTTATAAGGCTCAGAGCCGTCTTAGACCGGACAAATAAGACTAGTAACTAATGGGCACTGTAGTCCCGAGTGGCGCTAAAAAAATGTAACTCCGCCGCAGTCTTGTCGAATAATGGTATTAACCGATGAAGAAACATCTGCTGATCATCTATCACACACAGTCCGGCAATACCGGCCAGATGGCACAAGCGGTGATGCGCGGATGCCTGGACGAAGCGGAGGTAGAAACTAGACTGCTGAGCGCTTTTGATGCCGGCTTGGATGATTTGCGCTGGGCCGATGGCTTGCTCTTCGGCACTCCGGAAAACTTTGGCACCATGAGTGGGGCACTCAAGGACTTTTTTGATCGAACCTATTATCCAGCCGAACCCTACCAACTGAATTTACCCTATGCTCTCTTTATTAGCGCCGGCAACGATGGCAGCGGCGCAGTGCGCGACATCGACCGCATCGCCAGAGGCTATCCTCTGCGCAAAATCAGTGAGCCAGTAATCGCCAAAGGCGATATTAACCAACAGCATCTAGAACAATGTGAAGAATTCGGTCTAGCCATGGCCGCAGGTCTATCACTAGGAATATTTTAATCATGAGCAAAGGCTTAGTTTTAACCGGCGGCGGCGCCAGAGCCGCCTATCAAGTGGGTGTTCTTAAAGGTATTGCCAGCATATTGCCAAGATCTGTGTACAACCCCTTCCCAATTATCTGCGGCACCTCTGCCGGTGCGATCAATGCGCTGTCGATTGCCGGACGGGCTGGACCCTTCCGTTTGCGCACCAGTAAATTGGAGCGTATCTGGAACGAGCTGACACCGGCCGATGTGTACCGCACAGACGCCCTCGGGGTATTAAAAAATACCTTTCATATAATGGCCTCATTTGTTCACAGCGGTTACGGCATAGGCAAACCGATTTCACTCCTCGATAACAGCCCGCTGCGAAAAATGATGGAGAATTATGTCAAATTTGATTATCTGGATACAGCGATTAGCAATGGTGAACTTGAGGCCATAGCGGTGACCGCCATGAGCTATGCCAGCGGTCAATCAGTAACCTTTTATCAGGGACAGGAAAAAATACCTGCCTGGAATAGATCTCGTCGCCGCGGCGAACATATCCCTCTGAGCATTGATCACCTGATGGCCTCAACCGCCATCCCCGGCCTCTTTCCCGCAGTTAAGATAGACAGCGATTACTTTGGTGACGGCGCTGTGCGACAGCTCAAGCCTATCAGCCCAGCACTGCATATGGGTGCGACCAAATTATTAATTGTGGGTGTCAGTGATAACGCGACTCGCAGCAAGCTGCCAGCTGGACTGGAGCACTCCCCTTCAACGGCACAGATTGTCGGGCATATGTTTAATAGTGCATTTATTGATGCGGTGGAGAGCGACCTTGAAACCCTGGGCAATATCAATCGTCTGGCCAGCGCCCTACCCCAATCCCTGCGCGAAAAAAACAATATCACTGACTTGAACCCAGTTGAGGTGCTATCTATATCCCCGACAGAATCCATCGACAGTATCGCCGAGGAGCATTTGCATCATCTGCCTAAATCCCTGCGCATGTTTTTGAGTCTGACTGGTGCTACGGCTCAAGGTGGCGGTGCCAGTGCTGCCAGTTACCTGCTGTTTGAACCGGGCTTTTGCCGCGAGCTGATCGCGATGGGCTTGCGTGACGCTCTGGCCAAAGAAGATGAGATAAAGCAATTCTTTGAACTCTGAGGGTTTATGGGAAAATAAATCTAGGGCTTCAGGAGCAGAGATTCACCTCTGCCCTCAGACTGGAGAATTTAAAAGCGGCACTTTGCGCTGACTAAAACCCAGACATAAAAAAACGCAAAACCGAAGTTTTGCGTTTAGTATTGGAGCGGGAAACGAGGTTCGAACTCGCGACCCCAACCTTGGCAAGGTTGTGCTCTACCACTGAGCTATTCCCGCAAACACTTATCCATAAGTGCTGTATAAAAATGGCGTCCCGTAGGGGAGTCGAACCCCTGTTACCGCCGTGAAAGGGCGGTGTCCTAGGCCTCTAGACGAACGGGACGGTACTGGCTAGGAGGCGCGCATTCTATTGAGCTACAGATAAACTGTCAAGCCTAATGGCGCTTATTTTTACCTCGTTTAGTGAATAATTAATTCTTCCCCCAGCTTGTCGAAAAAAAGCCTTATGCGTTTTGCATTGGCGCCGATGTCAGAGACTCCCACTCTTGACAGGGAGCGAATATCAATTGCACTTGAATGCTCGTTCAACGGTGTAATCCGCACCACAATATCATCGACAAACCCAAACACCGGTGTGGTCGCCTTTGCCTCAAAGTGGAACATAGATACGTCGTGGCCTGAAATCTTCCAACCCAGCAAGCTTCCAACAAATAAGGCATTCTGATACACCCTGCGCCCAGGCGCTTCAACAATTACAGTGCGGATATCAGGATAGGCTTCCAGCTGTATAGCCGTTATCTGCTCAGCACTCAGTTTATCGGCTCCGTAGACCAAGGAGTTTTCTCGAAACCCCTCGCCCTCCTGAGTAAATAGAAACACCGGTGGATTGGCAGTGTCAGTGGTTATATCGTGAATCATCGGCGCCCTGAAACCGTCGATGCCGACCCTATAGAGTAAAATGCTGGGACCTAGGGCGCAACTCACCGCTAGCACCAGATACTCTAGGCGCAGAGGTTTTTTATTAACGGCGTTGACGCTTAATATAATAAGCTCGGCTAGCGCTACCAAGGTGCAGACCAACAGCCCGATAATCAATAGCAATAGAGCCAGCCTAAATGGCAATAGATCCATGCGATAACCGACAGCACTGACAACAATCAGAAGTAAAGCGCCCTGCCCTGGCAAGGTTATTATTTTCATTAAAGCTTCCCCCACAACCATATTATTTAGCTACAATGGGCTCTGTAGACGCGTGATCTAAATGTCGCGCTTAACGTTCCAACAACTTTTTGACTGACTATTAACTGAAGTGCCCCATGCCTGAATTAAAAAAATCTCTCAAGCTGGCGAATGTCTGTTATGACATCCGCGGCCCCGTTCTTGATCATGCTAACCTGCTTGAAGACGAAGGCCAACGGATAATTAAGCTAAACATTGGCAACCCTGGTGCCTTTGGCTTTGACGCCCCAGATGAAATTATGCATGACGTTATTCACAATCTCCGTGAAGCTCAGGGCTACTGTCATTCAAAGGGCCTCTTCTCCGCGCGCAAAGCGGTGATGCAACGGGCACAGACTCAGGGTATAGAAAATGTTGTTGTAGATGACGTAATCATGGGCAATGGTGTCAGTGAGCTGATTGTGATGTCCATGCAGGCACTGCTTAACAACGGCGACGAAGTGTTGATACCCTCCCCGGACTACCCATTGTGGACTGCTGCGGTCTCCATGGCCGGTGGCACGCCAATGCACTATCAGTGCAACGAAGATGATAACTGGCAACCCAATGTTGCTGATATAGAGAGCAAGATAACCGCTAACACCCGTGGCATAGTTGTGATTAATCCGAACAATCCAACTGGTGCGGTCTACAGCGAAGACAATCTCAAGCAAATAGTGGCCCTGGCTGAGAAATACAATCTAGTGGTATTTGCCGACGAGATATACGATCGTATTCTCTATGATGATGCGGTACATATTCCCCTGGCCACCCTGGTGAAGAACGTTCTCTGCCTGACCTTTAACGGCCTATCAAAAACCTATCGACTAGCCGGATTCCGCTCCGGCTGGGTGATTACGTCCGGTGCCAAACAGAATGCCCGCAGCTATATAGAAGGGCTTGAAATGCTTGCGTCTATGCGTCTCTGCGCCAATGTGCCGGCGATGCTTGCAGTGCAGACAGCTCTGGGTGGTTATCAAAGTATTAACGACCTGATACTGCCCAATGGCAGACTGCTGGCCCAACGGGATTTGGCCCATGAGCTAATTACCCAGATTCCCGGCGTTAGCTGTGTCAAACCCAAGTCGGCTATGTACCTGTTCCCCAAGCTGGATCCGGCTATGTACCCCATTGCTGACGATGAAGATTTGGTCCTCGAACTGCTTAAACAGGAACGTGTGCTTTTGGTTCAAGGCAGTGCCTTTAATATGGTTGGCACTCAGCATTTTCGCATTGTGTTTTTGCCTGACAAAGATCAGCTGATTGAGGCTATTGGACGACTGGCAACATTTCTTGAGCGAGTTCGCGCCACAACTAGTGCGTCGCAATTAACCAAGTCGACTAGCGAAATCCCAGCTTGATTGCCTGATCTCTCAGTTCAGGCTGGGCACCTGCAACACTGCCACTCAATTGATAACAACTGAACTCGTGGCGCTCGGGGTACTGCTTGCGCAACAGGTCAAAAGTGAGCGCTATATCAGAACTGGTACTCAACGCCTCACGCATTTTCAGATCATCCTCAGCCACATCATAGCTCGCCAAGATCAAATCACTAAGTGTTCCTGCAGTTAGCCTAGAAACTGTTTCAGGCTGCCTTGTAAGCACTTCAGCATCCGTGTCAGTCAATCGTTTAAACGCCTCAGCAAGCATCTCTGTGCCCCTGGCCTTGCCCTCAACGCTATAGCCAGCAATATGCGGCGTAGCCAGTGAAACCAGACTCAGTAGCGGCAGACTAACTGTTGGCTCGCCCTCCCAAACATCCAGTGCCACCCTGAGAGGCGAACCGCTTTCCAGCAACTGCAGCAGCGCAGCATTATCTATAACCGCTCCGCGGCCAGCATTGATTAATAGGCTCTCTGGATTTAGACGCGCCAGCACCTCAGCGTTAAATAGATGCTCGGTTGGATGGGAACCTGTTGTGGTTAAAGGTGTATGCACACAGATAATATCGCTGCCCAGCACAGTGTCAAAATCCGTTAGATTGAACCCTGATTCAGCACTTAAGAATGGATCATAAACCGTGCAACTGACACCGAGATTGGTCAGCGCTTTATAGAGACGACCGCCAACATTACCGCAGCCTACTATGCCAACAGTACTCTGCTGCCAATTGGCCTGGAGGCGACTGAGCACAGACAGATCATATTGCACAACGGCGTCGGCATTGCAGCCGGGTGCATAGGCGAATGCTATGCCCTGCTGAGCTAAATAGTCCTGATCTATATGGTCTGTGCCTATGGTCGCAGATCCAACAAATGAGACCGATGAGCCCTCTAGCAATGCTTGGTTAACCTGAGTCACTGAGCGCACCAAGAGAATATCAGCGTCGGCAATATCCGCAGCACAAAGGCTGCGGCCCGGCACGTAGGTGATGGTGCCAAACCCGCCAAAGAACTGGTCCACCATCAACATATTTTGATCCGCTACTATTTTCAATCTGGCTCCTACTAGAAAGGTCACTAAAACCCAATATTAAATTGCTCTACCAGCTCGGTGTGAACTGACGCCCGCGCAGCTGTTTGGCGCGATCATGGAACTTGTCGGCGAAGCCCATCTCCTCACAAAACAGATCAAAGGCATCGAGATTAATTCCCTGCCAAGCGATCTGATCAAGGCTGGGTGCTTCTTTGATATCGGTAAAAATAGTCGTCAGCTGTCGGGCTAATAGAAGTTGCTCACGATGAGTATCAATCTTGTCCGCAAGCTTGCTTGCGCCGCGAATCGGTAAATCCTGTAACTGATCTAGATGATCCAAAATGGCGTCTATATCGGGAAAATGCAGCAGCAACTGCTTAGCGGTCTTGGCACCCACTCCCGGCACACCCGTTATATTATCACTGCTATCACCGGTCAAGGCTAAAAAATCAGCCATCTGCTGACAGCCAATCTCGAGATCTTTTTCCACCTGACGCTGAGTCTTCGGCGGCGCCTTGCCAAAGTCCCAAAACAGATCCTCGGCTTCGATCAGCTGCATCAGATCCTTATCCCGAGTCACCACTACAGGCTGTGCATTGGCGAGCCTGGTGTTCTTAGCCACTGCGCCAATCAGGTCGTCCGCTTCATAAGTTTCAGAGGCCATCTCAGCAACCCCTAAGACACGACAGAGCTGGCGACAGGCGTTCAGCTGAAAAGCCAGAGCGTCATCCGGGAGCTCACGATTGGCTTTATAGTCCGGGCATAGCTGGTGGCGAAAGCCGCTGCGCAAACTTTCATCAAAGGCACAGAACAGATGCTCGGGATTCTTATTGCGCAGCATGTCCAGCATAAAGGCGGTAAAGCCATAGACTGCATGGGTCGGATGCCCCGAGTCCAATGCCTGCCAGTTTTCAGGCAGAGTGAAATAACTGCGAAAAATGTAGATTGATGAATCAATGAGATAAGCTTGCATAATAGACCGGTTGCGCTCCTGCGTAAGTGTAAAAAACTGGCTGTAATACTGCTAGCCAAGTGCTTTCAATTAGCTTCTCTAAATTAGCTTCTCTAAATTAGCTTCTCTAAATTAGCTTCTTTTAATCAACTACCCTCAATCAAGCGCCGCTAATTGATAATGATCCTGAGACAGTGGCTCGGCACAGTCAAATTGTTTGGCCAAGGCTTCAATAAACAGCCGCCCTCTCGAGGGCAAACTGTCGCCAGCGCACCAACTCTGAGCCTGCTCCACGACCGCCGCAATAAAGTCGCTGCTGGCGCCCTGATCCGAGGCCAGATTGTCGGCACTAACTCGAAAACGCTGGCCACAGGCCACTGAGAACATCCATTCCAGAGCCTGGGGCCTAACCTCAGCCTGCTCGAATAACTGCTGTTGCTCGACCGAGCGACCATCTGGACTATACCAGTAACCAAAGTCCAGCTGTTCTCGGCGCTGGGCCCCGGCAATACACCAATGGGCAGATTCATGGAGCGCACTAGAGAGGTAGTCATGGCGAAAATAGAGCCTGTGGTAGATCTCCACAGGACTGAGTCCAGCTTCCGCTGTGCTCAATCCAGCGGGAATATAAATCGGTTCGCTGGCACCGCCCAGCAAGCGCGTATTGAGTCGATCGCCAAACAGCTGGTCAAACAACTCTGTGACAGGTGCCAAGCGCAGATTCTCTGTTAACAATTATTACCCCAAGCTCTAGATACTGTGCCAAACTGAAATTATATAGTCATTTCCGATTTGCAGCACCGGCTATTATTAACTCAACTTATTGTACTTTGCGTGGTTCTGGAGTACTTTTAATTGAAGTACGTTTGAAAAGTAAGACGCGTTTCCTGCCAACCGATCAAGGAGATGGACCGATGAGCAAAATCATTGATTTCAAATCTGCGTCTAAAGCCAGTTCAAAACCTGGCTCAAAGACTAAACCAGGGTCTGAGAAAAAGTCTGATTCAAAACCCCAGTCTGACAACGTTATCGACATATTCACCCGCAAGCCGCTTTCAGAAAACCTCAATAACAAGCTTATCCGTATCACCCCTGAACTCGACGGACTGGAAATGCTCTATTCCAATTCAGAGAATCAGGACAAGCTGTTTTCGATTAAAATTCTCGCCTGGGGACTGCGCACCAGCGGTGAGGTTGTAGGCCTGGTGCCCTGGCTCCATGAACTAGTGCCCTGCGACGAAATCAATGATCCCTTAAATGGCCAGTGGCAAGGCTATTATGATGCCGGCGTCGACGAGCTTTTTTACAGTGCACCCCTTCATAAAATTGTCGAGTTGGAGACCGCAGCTGATTACTATGAGTATCAGTGTGAATCCGAGCGCGAGATCATTCAGGAAATCCCTGACACCATAGGCACCCATGCCGTGTTATCGGCCGATAAGTTTAAAACAATTACTCTTAAAGAAGTGGTCAGCTGGAGACTGCGCCAGGATGGCAGTGTCAGCGCTATGTTAATCGACGACAGTAAGATGATCAGCACTCCAGTCCTACCGGGTGATGACTGTCTCTATGAGACCGAGGACTGCGATGACTTTCACTACTTTTTCCAGCACCATATAGCCAATAAAATCAAAGCCCAGGATCCTGATGCACTGGCAGCGATTTCAACTCTGTCTGAAAGCTGAAATGCCAATAGCCACAAAAAAGCCGCCGCTCTTATGGAGTCGGCGGCTTTTTATTCGACCCAGAGATCTGCAGGGCGGCGTCTATTGAGAGCTTAGTCAGGACGACCGTAAGACATCAGCCGCTCAAAGCGGGTTTCCAAC
>CAJQJT010000340.1 GCA_905478725.1 uncultured Pseudomonadales bacterium | reverse complement strand
TAGCAAGCAGGTCTCTAGCATACGATTCGGCGTAATGGGTTCTAGGTGACTGATTCTATGAGCTCTGCTGCTCGCGGAATTCAATCATTCGGCCCAATGACTTCATGGCCTCAACAGCCACGTCAGTATCGACAAACACCTCATTACTACCCTGTTCAAGTGCAGCCAGAAGGTTTTCTAAATCATTCATACCCATCCAAGGACAGCTGGCGCAACTGCGACAGGTAGCGCCACTGCCGCCTGTGGGCGCGACCAGCAGCTGCTTATCGGGAACCGCTTGCTGCATCTTAAAGAAAATACCCTGATCTGTAGCCACAATCATTTTTGACTGCGGCAAGCTGGCGGCAGCGGCAATCAGCTGTGATGTTGAGCCCACGGCATCGGCAATATCAATCACCGACTGAGGGGACTCAGGGTGAACTAAGACTGCCGCATCAGGGTGGACCTTCTTTAAGTCGGCAATACCCTGAGCTTTAAATTCTTCATGCACTATACAGGCGCCATCCCAGAGCAACATATCAGCGCCGGTCTGCTTCTGCACATAACTACCCAGGTATTTATCCGGTGCCCAGAGGATTTTTTGTCCAAGGCTGTCCAAATAATCCACGACCTCAAGGGCAATACTAGATGTCACCACCCAATCCGCTCGCGCTTTAACGGCAGCTGAGGTATTGGCGTAAACCACTACAGTGCGATCGGGATGCGCGTCGCAAAACGCGGCAAAGTCATCGGCTGGGCAGCCCACATCCAGAGAGCAGGTTGCCTCTAGGGTCGGCATCAAAACACGTTTTTCGGGAGTCAAAATCTTGGCGGTCTCGCCCATAAACTTTACCCCGGCGACCACTAGGGTCTGGGCGCTATGAGTTTTGCCAAAGCGCGCCATTTCAAGGGAATCAGAGACCACACCGCCAGTTTCCTCGGCCAGGGCCTGGATCAATGGATCGGTATAGTAGTGAGCTATGAGCACCGCATTTTTTTCGATCAGCTGCTGCTTGATGCGCTGCTGTAACTCGGTGACGCGGGCGGCACTAATCTCAGGCTCAGGCTGAACCCGGCTGAGATAGTCCTCAACCACCTGACGCTGACTAAGATTTTCCACTAGCTGAAGTTTTGCGCTCATAGCTCTTGACCCATAGCTCTTAACCCATAGCTCTCAATAAATAGTCTTAATTAAAGGCTAGATAACCAATAGACGACAGTAACGATAATAATAGTCAACACAGCAACTGCTGCAATGGCATCTGCCTTACTGTTGTCTTGGCTCTCTTGATCGTTAACGTCTTGTACTGAGGTATTGTTGTCACTCATGTTTGATGCCTTTTAATCGGTCGATTTAGCCTTGCTACAGAGGGCTAGCGAATTTGAGCGCGCATTCTAGCAAGTGCTTTCTCAGCTGTCGCCTGTTTACAGAACTCATAGACAAGCTTTATATGGGTATTTTGCCAGAGGTCATTCGGGAGCCATAAGGTCCCGATCTAGCAGATATTCCGCAAACTGACTCTGATATGTCCAAATAGTAATTTAAAACCGGCCTCGGTGAAGCTATCATGTCGCCCCTGAAAGGCAGGGGCTGTATATTCGGCCAGCTATTCTGCATAATTTTTACTCAGGCCCGCGCTATCCAGTTCACTTTCTATGACTGTTTGGGCTTGCTAATAAGGTTCAAAAACACCTATGTATATCTACGATCAATACGATCAAAAACTCGTCGATGAACGAGTTGAACAATATCGCGATCAGACTAAACGCTACTTGGATGGCAAGATAAGCGAAGAAGAGTTTTTGCCCCTGCGCCTGCAGAATGGGCTCTATGTCCAGCGCCTCGCACCTATGTTACGGGTCGCCGTACCCTATGGCCTTATGTCCAGCACTCAAGTGCGCAAAATGGCTGAGATCTCGCGCAAATTTGACAAGGGCTATGTGCACTTCACCACGCGCCAAAATATTCAATTGAACTGGCCGCGACTGGCTGAGGTTCCGGATATTCTCGCCGAACTGGCCAGCGTACAGATGCATGCTATTCAAACCAGCGGCAACTGTATTCGCAACACCACCACAGATCAGTTTGCCGGCGTTGCCGCAGACGAGATTGAAGACCCCCGCCCCTGGTGTGAAATTATCCGTCAGTGGTCAACTATACATCCGGAATTTGCCTTCCTGCCGCGTAAATTTAAGATTGCCGTGTGCGGTTCTGAAGAAGATCGCGCAGCTTTTTTGCTCCATGATATCGGCATTCAGCTGGTCAAAAATGAGGCGGGGGAAACCGGCTTCCACGTCCATGTTGGCGGCGGTCTAGGTCGCACCCCGGTTATAGCCTCATCAATCAAACCATTCCTGCCCAAGCAGCACTTGCTAACCTATTTAGACGCTGTACTGCGAGTCTACAATCGCTACGGTAATCGCAATAATAAGTACAAGGCGAGAATCAAGATTCTGGTCAAGGCCTGGACCCCCGCGGTATTCGCTGAGCGAGTGGAAGTTGAATGGGCACAAATTCTAGCCCGTGATGTGGATGGCGCAGCACAGCTTACTGCCAGCGAAATCGAGCGGGTCAAAACATTCTTCCCACTACCTGACTATCAGACTGTGGATGAAACTGCCATGAATGCGGCACTCCAGGCTCAAGCTAACGACAGCCTGGCCTTTTCCCGCTGGTTGGAGCGCAATGTGCGCGACCAAAAACAAGCGGGTTATTCGTCGGTGACTCTGTCATTAAAGCCCGCCGGCGTGGCACCGGGAGATGTTACAGATCGCCAATTAGAAAGCATTGCCAATCTGGCAGATCAGTTTTCCAATGGCGAACTGCGAACTACTCATAATCAAAACATCGTCATTGCAGACGTGATCAAGAGCCAGCTTTTTGAGTTTTGGCAGCTAGCCAAGGCCGATGGTTTGGCCACACCCACTATCGGCACCATCAACGACATGATTTGCTGCCCCGGTGGCGACTACTGCTCCCTGGCCAACGCCAAGTCAATTCCCGTTGCCGAAGCCATTCAGCGAAGATTCGAAGATCTCGACTATGTCTATGATCTCGGCGATCTGGAACTCAACATTTCCGGTTGCATGAACGCCTGTGGTCACCACCATATCGGTCATATAGGGATACTCGGCGTCGATAAGAAGGGTCAGGAGTGGTATCAGATTCAGCTCGGTGGCAGCGCTAACAAGAACGCTGCACTGGCTAAGGTACTGGGCCCCTCCCTATCCCGGGATGATGTGGTCGACGGTATTGAAAAACTGCTCGATGTCTACGTTGAGAATCGTCTCGAGGGCGAAGCATTCCTCGCCACCTACCAGCGGATTGGCACGGATAAATTTAAGGAGCGAGTTTATGCAAAAGATGCTTAGTCACGGAGCAGTTGCCGAGAATAATTGGACAGTGCTGCAGACGCCTGGAGAAACTCTTCCCCAGGGCAATATTCTGGTGCCGCTAAAGTACTGGCTAGAACATGGCGCAGAGCTAGATCAACAAGCAGGTCTGGTCGGTGTTTGGCTTGAGAGCGATGAAGAAGTCGAAACCCTGGTGGATGATCTAGCGCAATTGCCAGTTGTAGCGCTCAACTTCCCCAAGTTTGTTGACGGTCGCGGCTTTTCAAGCGCCCGTTTATTGCGCGATCGCTATGATTACCAGGGCGAGATTAGAGCCATAGGAAACGTTATTCAGGATCAGCTGTTTATGTTGCAGCGCTGTGGATTTAGCCAGTTTTGTCTGGCAGATGATGTTGACCTCGAAGCGGCGGTTAAGTCACTGACTGATTTTTCCGATGGCTACCAGACCGGTGCCGATCAGGCGCAACCCCTGTTTAAACGCCTTCGCTAGAGATCCTGCAACGGATCCTAGCCCGTCGCAGTAGCGCGTTATTTTGAAATAAATCCCACTGGACCTTGCACTCTGGTGCTGTCTGTATTGAGATAAGACGATGGAACATCATCTGATACAAATATTCTTTCTTATCTTCACCGGCGCCGCTGTCGTGGCGTCCCTTGCACTGTTTGGTCGCCAGCCGCTGTTGGTGGTCTATATTCTGCTGGGTGCGGCCATGGGGCCCCACGGCCTGGCCTGGGTCACCGATGTAGAACTCATTGCTGAGATCGCCAGCATCGGCATTATCTTTCTACTGTTTTTACTGGGCCTGGATATGCAGCCCCAGGCGCTGCTGCGCGTTTTTCGCCAGGTCACCCATGTCACACTCATCAGCTCCCTCATTTTTGCCCTAGCCGGTTATGGCATAGGCTATCTGTTTGGCTTCTCGGCTACAGAAAACCTGATTATTGGCACCTCGATGATGTTCTCCAGTACCATTATTGGTATCAAACTATTGCCTACCACCGTGCTCCACCATCGCCACTCCGGTGAGCTGATGGTCGGCATGTTGTTGATGCAGGATTTTCTCGCCATCTTTGTACTGCTAATGCTGATATCGGCTGCCTCCGGCGGCGATAGCTCGATGCGCTTTGTGGTCAGCCTAATTTCACTGCCGCTGCTGATTGCCGGCTCGGTACTAATGGTGCGCTATGTTTTACAGCCGCTGTTCGCACGCTTTGATCGCATTGGCGAGTATGTCTTTCTGCTCGCCATTGGCTGGTGTCTGGGCGTGGCCGAACTCGCGGAATACGCTGGGCTGTCGCGGGAAATCGGAGCCTTTATTGCCGGTATCTCTATTGCCACCAGCCCGATCGCACCCTATATCGCTCTCAACCTAAAACCGCTGCGGGATTTCTTTTTAATCCTGTTCTTTTTCGCTCTCGGCGGTGGTTTTGATCTCTCGCTGATCCCGCAAATTGCCCTGCCGGCGATCATACTGGCAATCGTGATGCTCAGCCTCAAGCCGGTGGTTTATCATTGGCTGCTGCGCAACCAGAGTGAAAGCCATGGTCTGGCCTGGGATATAGGCCTGCGTCTGGGACAAAACAGTGAGTTCTCCCTGCTTATTGCCTATGTGGCCTTTAATACCAGCCTGATTAGTAATAATGCGTCACATTTGATTCAAGCTGCCGCGATCATTACTTTTCTGATATCGAGCTACATAGTAGTCTTTAATCTCACTAACCCAATCGCCTTAAAAGATAAACTGCGCAGGGATTAGCCTTGGTGAGTATTAAACAGCACGAATCATAAACAGCGTCCATAATTGCTCCAGGACGGGGCAATATAAGGCCTTTAAATAGATCATCACACCGTTAAATAGGCCGTTAAAGAGGCAATCAAAGAGGCGGTCAAGTCGGTCAACGCTGCACAACAGGGATGTTAAGGAGCAACAAATTTGGGACAGCTACAGAGTAAAAAGGTCTATATTCAGGATCTCCAGCCGGGCATGTATGTCTCTGGCTTAGACCGACCCTGGCTGGACACGCCGTTTAGCCTCCAGGGATTTATGATTCGCAACCAGGCCGAGGTGAAAAAACTCGGTTTCTACTGCGACTATGTGTATATCGACAGCACCAAAAGCCTCGCCAACCTCAGCATTGATATCACCCCAAGACCCTCCAACAAACGGCCTCCAGGTGTAGTGGCGCGCCCCTTTAAAGCGGAGCTCGCCACACATCATCCGGTAAGCTACAGAGAGCAGAGTTCAGTCACTCAAGAGATTAAAGTTGCTCAGGGTGCCTACGAAAATATCCGCGCTGAATTCGACAGTATGGTCAACCGTATTGGCAGCGGTAAGATCATCAACATTGCCCAGCTCAGCGGGGTGATCAATCCTTTAGTCGACAGTATTACCCGCAACCCTGGTGCCAGTATCTGGCTGGCACGGCTCAAATCCCAAGACTCCTACACCTACCGCCACTGCATAGCCGTAGCCATCTGGTGCACTGTTATTGGCCGTCAGATCGGCCTACCCAAAAAAGAATTGGCACTGCTCTCCATGGGCGGCATGTTGCTGGATATCGGCAAACTAAAAATCCCACCGGTGATCCTGAATAAAAAGCAGCAGCTCTCAGAACGAGAGTTTGTCCTGGTTAAAAAACATGTAGACCTGAGTTTAAAAATGGCCAAAGAGTCTTCTCGCATAATGCCTCAGGCGGTAATCGATATGATTGCCTCCCACCATGAACGCTTTAATGGCAGCGGCTATCCCGAGGGGACTAAAGGCACCCAGATTCCACTCTACGCCCGCATCGCCGCAATCGCCGACTGCTATGACGCGATTACCAGCCAGCGAGTCTATGCCAAACCCATCACTCATGCTCTGGCCATCAAACAGATGTACGAATGGCGCGGCTACGACTTCCAGCCAGAACTGATTGAAGCCTTTATCCAGGCGGTGGGAATCTATCCCACTGGCACTCTGGTTGAGCTCACCTCCGGTGAAGTCGGCATTGTAGTGAAGGAAAATCCAGGCAAACGTCTGCGACCACAGGTTTTGGTTATCTTGGATGGCGACAAACAGCATCGCTCAGACTTTATTGAAATGGATCTAGCAGCTCCCATAGAGGTCGGTAGTCAAGCTATAGAGATCGCCAAAACGCTTGAACCTGGAGCCCACGGCTTGGATCCTGAAACTCTGTATATCTAATGATGACTCCTCCAGCCAGCCCTTCACCCAGCGCACCGATTGATCGTCCGGCCCTGCTCGAGGCCCTGACCGACTGCCTTGCAGCCAACCAAGAGAGCCAGCAACTGACGGTCCTGGCACTGATCGACCTGACACAATTCAGTCAAATCAATCAGCGCTTTGGCTATCTGGCCGGAGATGCGGCCATTGAGCAGCTGCAGCAGCGGCTCAGCTCTATCCCAAAAATACCTCTAGGTTGCCGGCGCATCGACGGGGACAAATTCGCTCTGATTATTTCGCCCCTGTTAAATATCCAGCTAATCCCTCTAGTGGCGAAAAAAATCATTGATCAGATCAGCAGCCCATTTCAGGTTGGTAACGAGACCCTCAAGCTTGAGGCACATATCGGCTTTGCCATCAGCGCCGACGCCATAGACGCTGAGAAACTCCTACAGAATAGTGAGGCCGCAGCCAAACAGGCGCGGCATCTAGGCCGGCCCTTCTTTATCAGCGAGGCCTCTGCAACCCACAAGGCTCGGCATCAGATCGCATTAAAAAACAAGGTGCTCGAGGCCCTCAGTGAGAACAGCTTTGAGCTCCATTATCAGCCACAGATTCGTCTTGCCGACGGCCGCCCCCACGGCGCCGAGGGTCTTATACGCTGGAGTCAGCGAGATCATGGTATCAATCCAGAAGAGCTGGTGGCGATCATCGAGCGGTCCGGGCGCATGAATGATCTATTTGCCTGGACTATTCAAACCGCGATCCGAGAATCTATGGCCTGGCGGGGTCAGAACATCACCACAGCCATCAACCTCTCAGCCTCCTGCCTGCATTCACCGCAGCTCTTCGACACTATCGAATCGAGTCTCAATCTCTGGGGAGCCAATCCCTCAGACCTCTGTATCGAAGTCACCGAGTCCACCATTCAGCAGGATCTCGACCAGGGTTTTCAAGCGCTAAAGAAGATCAAAGAGCTGGGGGTCAAGATCGCCATTGATGACTTTGGCACCGGTTATTCGTCCCTAGAGTATTTTAAATTTATCCCCGCCGATGAGCTGAAAATCGACAAGTCGTTTATTTTAAATATGCGCAACAATCAGATTGATATGGATATAGTCAAACTGATACTGGACTGGGGCAAGCGCTTTCAGATGGAGACCATCGCCGAGGGCATTGAAGATGCCGAGTCTATGGCATTGCTGCGTGAACTGGGCTGCACCTACGCTCAAGGCTACCATGTCAGCAAAGCCCTGCCCGCCGATCAGTACAGCCAGTGGTTGGATAATTACGCGCCGGTGTCCGGCCACACCACCAAAGGTTAACAAATCTATGACAAGCCGTGACAGCGCCAGCAGAAGCCAATGAATCTGGGTATTTGCCCCCAATGCAGGGTTAATTTTCTGCTATTCTTTTTTTATGCTTTTGCTTGTAGTGCTCTCAAACACAGTGCTCTTAAAAACAGTGCTCTTAAAAACAGTGCTCGCAAACACAGTGTTGAGTGACAGCCTCTTTTAACCATAGGTTCTAATGACAAAAGTACAGTACGACAACTGCCGGAAAACACGGAATCCGTTCACCTCAAACAGGATGTACCAGCACAATGAATCAGCCTATTCAGCCTACAGCTGTTGCCGACCAACTGAAGATCAATACTGTGGCACTCAACCATGAGCTGCTCAACCGCGATGGAAATGATTATAAAATCAGTACCGATATCTCATCGGAACTACGCGTCGCCACCCTCGCCTATCTGAGTATCCAGCAGGAATTTAATCGCATTGGCAAGACGGTTAAAAATTATCAGAAACCCGATATTAAGCGCCTTAAACCCTTTATTGAGGCAATGGTGGAAAGTATTATTCGCAACCCGGCAGCTGCCGTGTGGCTGGCTAGGCTCAAGAGTAAAAGCAGTTACGCCTACCGCCATTCGATCTCCTGCGCGATTCTCTGTTGTGTTATGGGGCGTCAGCTAGGTCTCGACCGCAAGGAACTGTTTCAACTGGCCCTATCTGGTCTGTTAATGGATATTGGCAAGCTGCACCTGCCGGATTCTTTACTCCGTAAAAGCACTGAACTTAATAACCATGAGCGAGCTGAAACCCGCAGCCATATTGAACATGGGTTGGCTATATTGGCGGGCAGCAATTTGTCCACAGAACTCATAGCTGCAGTGCAGTATCACCATGAGCGTTTTAACGGCTGTGGCTATCCCAAGCAGCTGAGCGGAACCGATATTCCTCTCTATGCGCGGATTGCGGGCATAGTCGACTGCTATGACGCCATGACCAGTCCGCGCTATTACGCGACGCCAATACCCCATTCAGAGGCCATACTCAAACTCGCGGGCTGGCGTGCACGGTTGTTTCAAAAGGAGTTGGTCGACACCTTTATACAAGCAATAGGCCTCTATCCGCCGGGCTCTCTCGTTGAACTAACCAACGGCGAGGTGGCTGTGGTGAGCGATTACAGAGCAGGAATGGGTAGAAAGCCAAAATTGACGGTGATACTGGATGTTAATAAGCGCCGACTGGCGAAGAAGAAAGTCATTTCTATTACCGGCAAAGAGGGCTCAATTGATATAGCCCGTAATCTGCCACCTGATGCTTACAATTTGGATCCCGAAGCTTTGTTTTAAAGAGCTTTGTTTTAAAAAGCTTTGTTTTAAAAAGCTTTGTTTTAAAAAGCTTTGTTTTAAATAGCTCTTTTCTAAAGTAGCTCTTTTTTAAAACAGCTCTTTTCTAAACAGCTCGTGTTTTACAGACTTCTTTGAAAAAAAAGCGCTTGATCTAACAAGCGCTCAATTCAATCTACTGACTGTATTTTCAATCAGTCTAAGTCATACGCTCGGTGTTATTGGTCAAACGCTCCCACCAGCGCAGCATCACGCGATCTGCGCTCTCCTCCGCGGCCAAGCCCAAGCGCTGGTGAAGCTTCTTTTTCACTACAAAGGCAATTTCAAAGACATCCGCCTCTGTGGCGCGAGTCACCAGATATTCATCGCTAGTTTGCAAGTCATCCACCAGAGCGACTTCTAGGGCGCGAATACCAAACCAAACTTCACCTGTGGCAATCAAATCTATATCCAGCTGCGGTCTACGCTCCTGAACAAACTGTTTAAACAGACTGTGGGTATCTTCCAGCTCTTCGATAAACTTCTCGCGGCCACTGTCGGTATTTTCCCCGAACATAGTCAGAGTACGCTTGTGCTCACCGGCAGTGAGTAACTCGAAATCCACATCGTGCTTTTTTAATACCCTATGAAAGTTGGGCAGCTGGGCAACAACACCAATTGAACCCAAAATAGCGAAAGGTGCGGCAACGATTTTATCGGCCACACAGGCCATCATATAACCGCCGCTGGCGGCGACTTTGTCGACACAGACGGTCAAGGGGATTTTGCGTTTGCGAATGCGGTCCAATTGGCTGGAAGCCAGTCCATAGCTGTGAACCATGCCGCCGCCGCTCTCAAGGCGCACAACCACTTCATCGTTGACGGTTGCCTGAGAGAGTATCGCGGTCACCTCTTCGCGAAGATTGGTCACCGCAGAGGCGCTGATATTGCCATGGAAATTCACTACAAAAACTCGAGGCTTTTGTTCTGGCAGTTCAGCATCCGGATCCTTAGCCGCCATCTTGTTGGCCTTCTGTAATTCCTTAGCCTTCTTCTGCTTCTCTTTCTGCAGACGCTTGTCCTCAGCCTTATGCAGGGACTCATCCATCACTGCGAACTTAATCGCATCACTCATATCCTCAAACATTTCGTTTAACGGGGTGATTTCCAAGTGGCCTTTACTGCCGCTTTGGCGGTTTTTTTGACTCAGCCCCACAACAATGCTGACCACAATGACTAAGGCGACCACGCCAGTGACCACTTTGGCTAAAAACAAACCGTATTCAAAAAGAAATTCCAAGACAAGCTCCAGTTATAAACAGACAAAAATTGATTATAGACGGCTTAGGCGCCGTTAACCTCTTCAACAAAGCGCGCGATCAGGCGCCCCGACATACTTGTTATTGGCGGCAATATGGCGGGCAACTCTCTATAGTGCCACCAATAGGCTTCAGCGATCTCTACCTCGTCGACTTTAATATCTGTGGTCACGGCATCGGCAATAAAACCGAGCATCAGCTGGCCAGGAAAGGGCCAGGCCTGGCTGCCCACATAGCGTATATTTTCAATCTGCACACCGGACTCTTCGAAGACTTCACGGTGCAGCGCCTGCTCGGCGCTCTCTCCTGCTTCGACAAAGCCTGCCAAGGCACTAAAGCGCCCTTCCGGCCAGTTCACCGAACGTCCCAGCAAGCAGCGCTCGCCATCGCGCACAACCACAATAATGCAGGGCGAAATGCGTGGGTAGAGGCTGATATCACAGCTTATACAACGCAGTGCATGATCATCCGCGGCACTCTCTGTTGACTCACCACAGCCACCGCAGAAACGGTGATTCTTTTGCCACTCAAGCATTTGCACAGCACGGCTCGCCAGTGAGAACTGCTCGTCGGTACTGGACAGCAGTACTGAGCGCAACTCCATCACTGAGAACCCCTCCATGGAGCGGCACTCTGGGGACAGATCCCAGACTTCGCAGTCAACACCGTTCCACTGGCCAAGCACCAAACGCTGCTGACAGAAGAACTGCATAACGTCCGCCTGCTCGCGATCAATGACCAATTCAAGACTACCTTTGGCAACCAAAATATCGCGCCCAACTACGGGAATGACAACTAGCTTATCAGTGCCAGTCAGGGCATTAGCGGGGAAAAAACCTTCGAGAGCGGGAGGAAGCATGCTGCGATAATTGCCTTATAGAAATTTTTAAAAGGCCCCTGTAGAGAGGGGTGCGGTGAAACTTGCATATTAGGGTATCAACAGCTACTGTAACGCGCGTTAAAAACGCAGTTTAACATGATTTTTTTTCGACTAGACAATAATAAGGATCTACCATGCAGCCAACGATGTATCAGGCGTTCCAAAAAAACTTTCTGGGCAATTCGCCAGGTTGGTATGAGAAAGCGATTATTGCCTTTCTGATAATTAACCCTATAGCACTCTGGGCTTTTGGCCCCTTTGTGACCGGCTGGATGCTGATCGCTGAATTTATTTTGACCCTTGCTATGGCGCTTAAATGCTACCCATTGCAGCCTGGCGGTCTACTCGCTATCGAGGCAATCCTGCTCGGCATGGCATCGCCTGAAGCGGTCTATCAAGAGACTGTGTCAAACTTTCAGGTGATCTTGCTGCTAATGTTCATGGTTGCTGGCATCTACTTTATGCGCGACATGTTGCTGTTTGTTTTCACCAACATTCTGCTCAAAGTGAAGTCCAAAACTACCCTATCGTTTTTATTCTGTTTTGCCGGTGCCTTTCTCTCTGCGTTTCTCGACGCACTGACGGTTACCGCAGTTCTGATAACGATTTCGGTGGGCTTCTACTCAGTATTTCACAAGGTCGCATCAGGCAAGCAGATTGTCGATGATGGGCATGATCACAGTACTGATGAGCAACTGCACGGCAATCACCGTGAAAACCTCGACAAATTCCGCGCTTTCTTGCGCAGCCTGATCATGCACGGTGCCGTGGGTACTGCCCTAGGCGGTGTGACCACTGTAGTAGGCGAACCACAAAACCTGCTGATCGCTGAAAAAGCTGGCTGGGAATTTATTGAATTCTTTATGATGATGGCGCCAGTGACCATGCCTGTACTGGTCTGTGGTCTAGCTACCTGCATTATATTAGAGAAGACTAAAATTCTTGGCTACGGCGCAGAGATGCCTGAAGAAGTCCGCGTGGTTCTTCAGGCTTCCAGCGACCACGACAACTCACGTCGCACTCAGTACGATAAAGCGGCACTGATTGTTCAGGTCGTTGTGTCGGTGATCTTGGTCTTAGGTCTGGCCTTTCACTGGGCTCCAGTAGGCTTAATTGGCTTAATGGTAATCGTGCTGCTAACGGCGTTTAACGGCGTTACTGAAGAGCATCGCATTGGTCATGCCTTTGAAGAGGCCCTGCCCTTCACCGCGCTGCTAGTTGTCTTCTTTGCCATTGTCGCAGTGATTCACGAACAGCACCTGTTCTCACCGGTTATCGGTTGGGTACTGGCAATGGATGAATCTGTTCAGCCAGGCATGTTCTTCCTCGCCAACGGCGTACTGTCTATGATCAGTGACAATGTGTTTGTAGCAACGGTTTACATCAACGAAGTCATAGCCGTATTAGACGCCGGTGATATTAGCCGTGAGCACTTCGACAAGCTGGTTATTGCGATCAACACTGGTACTAACCTGCCAAGTGTTGCGACTCCTAATGGACAGGCTGCATTCCTCTTCCTGTTGACCTCGGCTATTGCTCCGCTGATCCGCCTCTCCTATATGCGCATGGTAATTATGGCTCTGCCATACACCATAGTGCTGACGGCAGTGGGCTTATGGGGTGTTGTGTATATGGTCTAATGAGCTCAGATACTGAGACTAGATCTAGCAGGACCCAATAGAGCAGTACAAAAAAAGGCCGGACTTGGTAACAAGTCCGGCCTTTTTGTTGGTTCTATCGATGCAGACTACAGCGCTTTCGTTTAGGGCCGTTTAACTCAGAGCTTTGCTAATTCAGAGCTTTGCTAATTCAGAGCTTTGCTAATTCAGAGCTTTGCCAACTCAGAGCTTTGCCAACTCAGAGCTTTGCCAACTCAGAGCTTTGCTAACTCAGAGCTTTGCCAACTCCTCCGCCTTCAACTCTTTGCGCAGCACCTTGCCCACATTGCTCTTCGGCAGATCATCACGGAACTCGACAAATTTGGGAACCTTGTAGCCAGCCATATTCTTTTTGCAAAACTCAATCACCTGCTCGGCGGTTAAATTGGCATTGCTGGTGACCACAAACATCTTTACCACTTCACCAGCTTTGCGATCAGCAAGACCAATGGCGGCACATTCACTGACATCAGGGTGCAGTGTTAAGGCTTGCTCAACTTCGTTGGGGTAGACATTAAAACCAGAGACAATAATCATATCTTTCAAGCGGTCGACAATTTTGATGTAACCCTGTTCATCCACTGTCACTATATCGCCGGTGTGCAACCAGCCATCGACAATCACTTCAGCGGTCTGCGCCTCGCGCTGCCAGTAACCCTTCATCACCTGAGCACCGCGCACACAGAGTTCGCCAACAGCACCCACCTGTTGCTCAACACCGTTTTCGTCTACCACTTTGATCTCGGTGCCGGGAAGCGGAATACCCGCCGTACCAATTTTTTCAGAACCAGAGGGATTCATGGAAATCACCGGGGATGATTCGGTCATGCCGTAGCCTTCGCTGACGACGCAGCCGGTCAACGCCTGCCACTCGTGAGCCACAGCATCCATCAAGGCCATGCCACCAGAGAGCGTTATCTGTAACTGAGAGAAATCCAGCTTCTGAAACTTGCTGTCCTGCAACAGCGCCACAAACAGCGAGTTTAAGCCACAGAAGATTTCAAATTTGAGGGACTTGATGGCGCCGACAAACATGGGAATATTTCGTGGGTCAGGAATTAACACGCTGTGCCCGCGAGTGGCCGGCATCAGGCCCATATTCAGCATCCAAGCATAAATATGATAGAGCGGCAGCGGTGACACAGTGGTGAAATTTGTCACCGAGCGACCACCGGAGCTGACCATAGCCATTGTCTGCGCCACGTTGCTCATCAGCGAACCCTGAGTCAGCATCACGCCTTTGGATACGCCAGTGGTGCCGCCAGTGTACTGCAGAGCGCAAATATCTTCGTATGCAGGTGTATGCGAGGGGTAAGTACCCTGCCCTGCTAGCATATCGGTAAAGCCAACAATGCCCTGAGAAGGCAATCCAGGACGTTTGCCTAGCACTTTGGTCACTGCTACCAGTAAAGCTTTTTTGGGCTGTGGCAGCATATCAATAGCTCTAGTGACCACAACATGCTCAATACCAGTCTCGGGCAGAGCAGCTTGCAATATGTCATAGAATTGATCCAAGACCACCACAGCCTTGGCACCGGAGTCATTAAACTGATGCACCAGTTCCCTATGGGTATACATAGGATTGGTGTTGACTATAACCAACCCCAGCTTCCAAGCCGCGACTACCACTGTAGGATACTGCAGTAAATTGGGCAGCTGAATGGCCAGGCGATCCCCGGCGACAAGTTTCAACTGATTATGGAAATAACCGGCAATGCGCTCGGCCAACTGATCGACTTCGCCGTAGGAGAGAGTCTGCCCCAAACAGGTGAAGGCTGGACGCTCGCCAGAATCAGCAACCGCCTGTTGCCACATAGCTAAAAGAGAGTCGGCTGGCAGGCTCGGTTGTTGGCTGGACAATCCTATAGCCCGTTGCCCTTTTAGCGCTGCGTCTTGAACATTCATACCCAATCCCATACCCATCACCCATACACATTAACGGTTTTTTTATCATTTATGTCGGCGACAAAACCACTGCCTAAGGGTCTACTTAGACAGCAGTTTCATACCTTTTTCTAGACCACCAAGAGTCAACGGAAACATCTTGCCCTCAACTAACTCACGTAACATCAGAATCGACGGCGTGTAATCCCAATACTGTTCCTGCACCGGGTTTAACCAGACCAGCTTATCAAAGGTCTTGGCCATACGGTCCATCCACACATTACCAGGTTCGGCATTATGATACTCAACACTACCACCGGGACTGTTAATCTCGTAGGGCGCCATGGAAGCATCGCCAACAAAAATCACCTTGTAATCCGAAGAGTATTTATTCAGTACATCCTGAGTGGACATCTGCTCTTCGCGACGGCGGTCATTATCTTTCCACACATAGTCGTAGAGGCAGTTGTGGAAGTAGAAATATTCCAAATGCTTAAATTCGGTTTTGGCCGCCGAAAACAGCTCTTCACAGAGTCGCACGTAAGGATCCATGGATCCACCAATATCAAAAAAGATCAACACCTTTACCGCGTTGCGACGCTCGGCAACCATTTTGATGTCCAACATGCCAGCGTTGCGCGCTGTGCTGCGAATAGTATTGTCTAGATCCAACAGATCTTCGGACCCCTCGCGGGCAAACTTGCGCAAACGTCGCAGAGCAACCTTAATATTGCGCGTGCCAATCTGTACCGAATCATCGAGATCTTTAAACTGGCGATCTTCCCAAACCTTCACCGCACTGCCCTGACCGCCTTCACCGCCGACACGAATGCCCTCCGGATTAAAGCCGCCATTACCAAAGGGAGATGTGCCGCCAGTGCCAATCCACTTATTGCCGCCCTCGTGACGCTCTTTCTGTTCTTCGAGGCGTTTTTTAAACTCTTCTATAAGCTTCTCTAGACCGCCGAGACTTTCGATTTTGGCTTTTTCTTCTTCGCTAAGATTTTTTTCAAACTCTTTGCGCAGCCAATCCTCGGGAATCAGTGCTTCGATAATATCATCGAGGTTTTCAAGATTTTTAAAGTAGGCTCCAAAGGCGCGATCAAAACGGTCATAGTACTTTTCATCTTTGACCATACAGGTGCGGGACAGCAGATAGAAATCATCTATAGAGGCAAAGGCCAGATGTTTTTCTAAAGCCGCCAGTAAATCCAGCAGCTCTATAATCGAAACCGGCACATTGGCTTTCTTTAATGTGAAAAAAAAGTTAATCAACATAAGTGATAAAGCCTATCGGGCTTCGCGGCGAGTCATAAACGCCAAGCGCTCTAGCAAGTGAACGTCCTGCTCATTTTTCAACAGCGCGCCGTAAAGCGGCGGAATGGCTTTAGTGGGGTCGCGATTGGTGAGAATATCTTCAGGAATATCATCAGACATTACCAACTTCAGCCAATCAACCAACTCCGAGGTAGAGGGCTTTTTCTTCAGACCGGGAATTTTGCGCACATCAAAGAAGATGTCCAGAGCCTCGTCCACCAGAGTCTTTTTGATCACCGGGAAGTGAACGTCGACAATACGTTTCATGGTGGTGCGATCCGGGAAGCTAATAAAGTGGAAGAAACAGCGACGTAAAAACGCATCCGGCAGTTCTTTCTCATTGTTACTGGTAATGATCACGATAGGACGCTGAATCGCTTTAACCGTTTCGCCAGTCTCGTAGACATGGAATTCCATGCGATCCAATTCCAACAGCAGATCGTTAGGAAATTCAATATCCGCTTTGTCGATCTCATCGATCAGCAATACAACCTGCTCATCGGCGGTAAACGCCTGCCATAACTTACCTTTGTCGATATAGTTGCTGATATCGTTCACTTTGTCGCTACCCAACTGGGAGTCACGCAGGCGCGACACCGCGTCATATTCGTAGAGACCCTGCTGAGCTTTGGTAGTTGACTTGATATGCCAAGAGATTAGTCGTTTGCCCAGTGATTTGGCCACTTCTTCTGCAAGCAGAGTCTTGCCGGTTCCGGGCTCGCCCTTAATCAATAATGGTCGCTGCAGTGTCACGGCGGCGTTCACGGCCATCTGTAGCTCTTCGGTGGCTACGTAGTTGTCTGTACCTTCAAATTTCATAGAGTCTAAATCCACATTTTGAGTGATAAATAAGATAGCCTCGCATCATAAGCTAAAAGCCTATATAAAAAATGTACGGGCTAATGAATCCAAATAGTCAGTCACGACATCTTACCTGAGCAACTATTATTACTAGAGTCCATGGTGCCGCTGTTAAGGCACTGCCGACAAGTGAATCCGCGGTTAACTATGACCGCGGAGTATCCAAGGCAGTCATTACATCAGAGCATTGTGAGCAATGAGATTAACCAGCGGAAATAAGCTAACCCAGCAGAATCAGCAGCAATCACCACAGCGCCGCTGTAACAACCCGGAGAACAATATGAAAAATCATCTCTTGAAGAACGGCCTGGTGGTTTGCGCCATGCTATTCGCCGTGGCAAACACAGTCCCTACTATGGCTGAGGACATCAGCGAAGTCGCCGTTGTCGCCACTTCTAATGACATTGCCAGTAACGGTAACGGTAACGGTAACAGTAACAGCGAAAGCCAAACTAATACCCATGATGATTTCGACAGCGAAGTGGC
>CAJQJT010000339.1 GCA_905478725.1 uncultured Pseudomonadales bacterium | reverse complement strand
GCGAAGCAACACCAAGATGTTCTTCGCCTCAATAAATACTAATCACTCCCTTTATTTAAACTGAAAATAATATCACTAATACTGATTCGGCGGATGTGACTGCTGGGAAATGAAGGTCAGGGAAATGAGGGTCAGGGAAATGAGGGTCAGATTCGAATGACATAAAAGGGTAATTGGGTGGTGCTGGGAAATGCGTTCATACATTTTTATGTTGTTTATAGAGTTCAACGATTTTTCGATCACCCGCAACAGCCTACCTCGATTCAAGCCACCCCATAACCTCAGCCCGATCCCCCCGAAACAAAACCCTTTCCTGCTTCTTACTCAGCTGATAGCTATACATAGGATCATAATAATCCACCGTCAGCGCATTCAGCCATTGCCTATGGCTGGCAAAGTCATCTGTATGCTGAATCGCAATCGCCGATTCCATCAGCGCTAAAATCTCCTGAGTGCGCTTGCCCCCGAGGCGTTTCTTCACCCGCAATAAACTGTCCACCAAATACTGAGCAAATTCCTCTTCACCACGATCGCCATGATAGGCGAGGGTGTTGTGATACCGCTCAATCACATACTCCTGCCAGAGTCTGTCGATGCGTTCTTCCAGTGGCAGTTCAATCACCACTATGGGGCTCTGTGCCATCAAATCTGCAAGGCAGGGGGGCAGGTGGCGGGCGCCAATATTGCGGCTTTCGTCTTCTAAAATGACGGTTTTGCCGGGGTGGTTTTTTTCGATTTTAAGCAGGTCTAGAGCGATTCGATTTTCAACATCGATCTGAGCTGGCTGGCCATTGAGCGGGCGGCCAAAGCTGGAGCCTTTGTGATTGGCTGCGCCTTCTAGATCAATGCCGGTTTCGAGCTGCAACATAATGTCGGTTTTGCCGGTGCCGGTCATACCAGAGAGGATGATGAATTTTTCTGGGTTGCGGTCTTTGTTTAATGGGTGGTCTTGCAGGCAGTAGTCATTGAGATAATTAAACAAAAAGCCACGCAGGGATTTATAGCCGCCTGTGACTTTGGGGCATTGGATACCTGCCTCTGCTAGCCATTCTTGACTCAGCTGCGAGCGCAGTCCGCCTCGGGCGCAATATAAAACCGTATTGGGGTTGGCGCTCATAAAGCTCTGCCAAGCTTCTATGCGCTGGGCTTTGACGTCGCCCTGCACTAATTGGTGGCCCAGCTCTATGGCGGCTTGTTGGCCCTGTTCTTTGTAGCAGATACCCACTTGGTGACGTTCTTCGTCGCTCATGAGCGGCAGGTTGACCGCGTTGGGTAGGGCGCCAGAGGCAAATTCTATGGGGGCGCGCACATCGATCATCGGCGTGCCATGGAGCAGCAGTTGGCGATAATCGTCTACCAGGGGCAGGGTAATTAAGGGTGCGCTTGTCACGAGATCACCTGAATGGTGGCTGCACCGGTTGATCTGTCGGTGACTTCAGTAAGTGTTCCAATCGGCAGGTGATAGCAGCCTGCGCTTTTTAATAACTCACTGACTGCATCGGCGCTGTTTGGTGCAACGGCTACTAATAAGCCACCACTGGTCTGTGGATCACAGAGTAAGGTTTGGCTCCGTTCGTCTGTGCCGCTGATATATTGGCTTATGCTCTGCCAGTTGCGGGTGCTGCCGCCGGGGACGCAGCCCTGTTCAAGGTAATCAATCACTGCGTCGTCCAGTAGTGGAACAGCCTTGAGATCTATAGTGGCTGAGAGTTCACTGCCCTGACAGACTTCCAACAAGTGGCCCAATAAACCAAAGCCGGTGACATCGGTCATGGCGCTGACGCCGTCAATCTTGGCCAGGTCAGCGCCAATGGTGTTTAGCTTCATCATGCTTTCCACGGCTAAGCGCGCATGTTCCGCCTGCAACTTAGACTGCTTTTCAGCGGTGGTGAGAATGCCGACCCCTATGGGTTTGGTGAGGAATAAAATATCCCCTGCCTTGGCTGTGCTGTTCTGTTTCAGCTGGGCTAGGTCCACTCGACCGGTGACGGCCAGACCAAAGATCGGTTCTGGTGAATCAATCGAATGCCCGCCAGCCAGATGAATACCGGCTTCGCCACAGGCATGACGGCCGCCATCGATCACTTTTTGCGCTACTTCTGCCGGCAGCACATTGATCGGCCAGCCGAGAATCGCAATGGCCATCATTGGCGTGCCACCCATGGCATAGATATCACTGATCGCGTTGGTTGCCGCGACACGGCCAAACTCAAAGGGGTCATCGACAATCGGCATAAAGAAATCGGTGGTGCTGATGGCACCGGTACCGTCGCCAAGGTCATAGACCGCGGCATCGTCTTTGGTGTTGTTGCCCACTAGCAGGCGCGGATCTTCAGGCGCGACAAAGTCGGTTTTGAGGATGCTCTCGAGGACGCTGGGGGCGATTTTACAGCCACAGCCAGCGCCATGGCTGTATTGGGTGAGGCGGATTTTTTCGTTGGGCATAGGGTATTTTGTGGGCTGAATGTTTAATGCTCTAGAGTACTTGGTTTGGTGGCGTAGGTCATTGGTTTGTTGCTTTGGTATTTGTGCATGGAATCCGCCCCAGTATAGCGAGACGCTTGCGATCGGCTCCATGGTTGGGATTGTTTTCTAAGCTGCTGAACTCGCTGGCGCTCAAACAGGTCCTCGTTTTTTACGGAAAAATCCCGACCATAGACGGAGCCTGATTGATCGCAAGCGTCTCGCTATACTGGGGCTAGTTATGTGTGGGGTTCATTCTATTTGCAGTGTAAATATTGCTGATTTTGGGTGACTGAGATGTTGCTTGGGGTGTGAGGTGGCAATTTGTAAGGATTCATTACAGGTTCAAAATGAGGGAGGTAGCCAGGGAAAGATCCCCCCTGGCTACGGATGCTGCTTGGTTGTTACATGTCGAAACGGACATCAAATGTGATGGCATCGAAATCATCTGAGGAGCCATAGCCTAGGCCAAGAGAAATATCTGGAGTAGTGAAGTATCTTGCGCCCAGTGAATAGCCAGTTTCACTACTATCTTCGATATCGGCATAGTCAATAAAAGCAGACAACTCCAATACATCTGAGGGCAATGCTCTAACACCAGCGGCCAGTATATAGCCGTTGCCATCTTCTGATTCGTCTGCGAATTCAGCTTCAACATCTGAGTAGGAAAGTGTGCTGACAAAATCTACGGTGGAATTAATTGGGGTATGGAATCCAACACCGAAGTTAAAGCCAGTAGCTTCGATGTCATCTGTCACCGGGCCATCGGTAAACTGATCGTCTGATTCAATTGAGAGGTATGAACCTGTGAGGAAAAATGACTCATTGAGTGCTTTGCTGCCATAAATGCCAAACCCGCTGAAATCGATGTCAGCAATATCGCCAGTTTCATAACCGATACCAGCATGGGTATAAGACAGAGCGGTTTCTTCAGCAGTCACTGAGAAGGATGCGATGGAAGAGATTGCACCGATGATTAATGCTTTTTTAAACATAAACTATTTCCTTATAAAATGAGTTGTGACAAAAATCGGCTTTCGCCAAGCATGAATATAGATAAGGGATTTCATAATTGCCGAGTATTTTTGGCAAATGGGCTATGGTTTATGCAATTTTTTGTGAGGTCTATTGGCGTATTGCTTTGGGTCGGGGAGAAGGGCTTGGGCTGCTGCGGTGATGCGCTGTTTATGAGGCCCTTCGGCTTCGCTCAGGGTGACAGGTGGGGGGAGGTGATTATTCCATTGAATTTTTTATCACCACGACCCCTGTGGAGGGATCTGAGGATGCTGGGGGCGATTTTACAGCCACAGCCAGCGCCATGGCTGTATTGGGTGAGGCGG
>CAJQJT010000338.1 GCA_905478725.1 uncultured Pseudomonadales bacterium | reverse complement strand
AACCCTTGCAAGCATTAGCCTGCAAGGGTTTTTTCGTTTCAGTAGTGCTGCTTTTATTCTCAATATACTCAACACCGACTTTAATTGGGTACTGCGCTATCTCTGCCTGATTGATTCCTATACTGTGCAGCTAAATACATTTATGTACATTTAAGTACATCTAAATACATCCACTATTTTTGTCCAGCAGCCCGTTTAAGAGGCTTCTATTAAGGGCCTATATTGAGAGGCTTATCTAATCATGAAGACAGACCCGCAAACTGTGGTGGTTGGCGCAGGCATAGTCGGTATTTGCACGGCTCTCTATCTGCAAGAGAAGGGCCGCCAGGTTACCCTGATTGACCCCATGCCCCCTGGCGAAGGAACGAGCTCAGGAAATGCGGGTATTATTTCCGTTGGTTCAGTGCATCCCGAGGCGATGCCCGGCATCTGGAAAGAAATTCCCCATATGCTGATGCAGCGGATGGCGCCTATAGCTCTGCGACCGGCTTATGCTCCGCGATTGCTGCCTTGGTTTGCGCGCTTTCTCGCCAGCAGTTCGGTAGCAAAGGCCGATCAGTCTTCGGCTGCTATCAGTGCTCTGTCGAGTCGGGCACTGGATTTTTTACAGCCCCTTGTGAACAAAGCTGGCGCTCAAGCGCTGTTGCGGCAAGAAGGCACGCTTTATATCAATGAAACCCCCAGCCAGTTTGCTGCGGCAAAGTTGAATTGCAGCTATTACCAGCGCCGGAATGTGGACTATCAGCTTGTTGATGGCACAGAGCTGACCGATCTTGAGCCCAACTTGCGATCGGGATTGGCCGGTGCCGTATTGGTGCCAGCTGGTGCTCAGACTCTGTCGCCCCTGGCCCTGTCCCGGAGTTTATTTAAGTTGTTTCAGCAGCAGGGTGGTGAGTTTATAACCGCCGAAGTGACTGGTTTTAAGCTTGAGGGGAAGCGTGTGACAGCGCTGTACACTGATCATGAGATGTCCTTCAACCAAGTGCCCTCTAATCAAGTGCCCTCTAATCAGGTGCTTTGCCGCGAAGTATTTATTACCGCCGGTGCCTATTCCAAGACCCTGGCCAAACAGTTGGGCAGCACTGTGCCCTTGGACACTGAGCGTGGTTACAGTTTGGATTTGCCCATGCCTGGTATCGAATTAAAACGACCACTGTTATTTGCTGGCCGCGCCTTTGCCGCCACCAGCATGATGGAGGGTTTGCGTTTGGCGGGCACCGTGGAGTTTGCCGGTCTCAAGGCCGCGCCGAATTACCAGCGGGCGCATAATTTGGCACAGCAGGCGGCCTACTTGTTTCCGCGATTGAATGCCGCAGAAGGGGAGAATGAGGGCAAACCTTGGATGGGCTTCAGGCCCAGTGTGCCGGATACGGTGCCGGTTATTTCCGCCTCGCCACATTTTGATAATGCCTTTTTTGGTTTTGGTCATGGCCATTTGGGTTTGACTCAAGGTGCTGTAACTGGGGCTATGTTATCTGCTCTGGCGGTGGGAGAGGATTGTCCCCTTGCTATAAGTCCATTTAGGGTAGATCGTGCTTGGTAACAGATGGTTTAGTTTGAGCCGATCAAAACAATAAAAATAAAACAATAAAAATAAAAGAATAAAAACATGCGACCGATTTTTCCAAACTACCAGCTAGCCAGTGGCTGGAATGCTCTACTGCCCCCTCGTCAAGCCCATGCCCCCTTAAAAGGTAAGCAGGTTGCCGATGTGGTTATAGTAGGTGCTGGCTTTACCGGTCTCGCCTGCGCTCGGCGCTGGCAGGAATTGCAGCCGGATGCTCGAGTAGTCGTAATTGATGCCAGTGAAATAGGCGAGGGCAATCCGGGCCGAAATTCTGGATTTCTGCTAGAAATTGCTTTGGCTGAAGATGCCAACCCAGAAAATATGCAGCGCATGCTGGAAGCCAATCGCCTCACTCAGGACGCCATGCAATCGATTCTCAGCAATGTTCAGGCCAGCGGTTTGGATGTTGATCTCCAGCGAGCCGGCACCTATCGTGCTGCCGCCAGCTCGGCGGGACTTAAGTCATTGAACAACTACAAGCAATTCCTCGACGGCGCAGGGCTTCCCTACAGGCAACTGGATCAGGCGCAGTTAAAAGCTGAATTGGGAACCGACTTTTATCAGTCCGGTCTCTACAGCCCGCACTGTTATCTGGCACAGCCAGCGGCGGTGATTCGCGCCATTCACAACCAGCTGGCCGACTCAATTACAGTGTTTGAAAATACCCCGGCATTGAAAATTAACCAGAGTGGCGGCAAGTGGAGTGTTACCACGGCCGAGGGTGAATTAACCTGCTCGAAATTAGTGCTGGCCAATAACTCCTTTGCCAAAGAGCAGGGCGTAGCCCGCTCACGATTAGCCGCTGTGTATACCTATGCAGGCATTACGCCGCGATTAGATCCTGAACTTCTCGATAGTTTGGGCAGCGTCAGCAATTGGGGTCTGTTGCCTACTCATCGGCTTGGTAGCACTCTGCGGCGCACAGCTGATGGTCGACTGCTGGTGCGCTCAGGACACAGTTATGAAGCCGAGCTGTCAGGCTCAAAGGTGACCGCGCTTTTGCAGGATCGGCTCTGGCGCAGATTTCCCCAGCTGAACTCGAATGGGCAAGGCAACGGAAAAAAACAGGGGTTTGAACATGTTTGGGGTGGTGCTGTTGGCGTCACTTACAACACCGCACCGGTGTGGGGTGAGCGCGAGCCGGGATTGTTTATCTCCAGCGGCTGCAACGGTGGTGGCACGGTAAAAGGCACACTTTTAGGCAGCGCTCTGGCTGAACTTGCCCTGGGCAATAATGAGCTTGATGTGGCGGCTATTTTTGGTTCCCCCAGTTGGATGCCGCCGGACCCATTGCGGCGTATTGGCTTTGAGGCCAGCGCCGCCTTGGAGAGTTGGCAGGGCAGACGAGAGCTGTAATCAAGAGCTGTAACCGAGATAATGAAATTGAGCATTATTGCGGCTAATTAAAAAAGGAATTGAGAATGGAAGTTACCGACTATATTGGCCCTTTGTCTTTGGTGCCCGCAGGCGTGGCCGTGTTTTTGGCCTTTGCTACGCGCAATACAGTGTTCTCCTTAGCCGTCGCCTGTTTGATCGGTGTGCTGGTTGCCGGCAAAGGCTTTCAGGGCTTTCCCGATCTATTGGTCGGCGCCTTGGGTAATGAAGGTTTTTCCTGGATTCTGTTACTCGAATTTTTTATCGGTATATTGTTGGCGTTTTTTCAGCGCACTGGTGCCGTTGCCAATTTCTCGCTGTTTATTGAGCGGCGCAGGATGACCCGTAAACGCATCCAGTTGGTCTCCTGGTTTATGGGGTTGTTTGTCTATTTTAGTGATTATTTTAGCCCGTTGTTTGTTGGTTCCACCATGCGTAGCCTGTCGGACCGCTACAAAATCTCCCGTGAAAAACTTGCCTATATTTGCGATTCCACCTCAGCTCCTGTGAGTATTTTGGTGCCCTTTACCGGCTGGGCCGTGTTTGTCGCTGGACTGACTATCGGTATGGGACCAGTGGCCAATGCCGGTGACGCCATGGGATTTTTCATTACCGCGATTCCATTTAATATCTATCCAATCCTCTCAGTGCTGATGGTGGGCTTGATCGCCTCAGGTTGGCTGCCTGACTTTGGTCCCATGAAAGAAGCTGAGCGCCGTGCTCAGGAAGAGGGCAAGGTGGTTCGCGACGGTGGCGAGCCACTTATGGCTGATGAACTCACTGGCATAGAGCCCTATGGGGGTATTCGCACCAGTCTGTTCTGGAATTTCATATTCCCGGTGATGCTGGTAATTGGTTTTGCCCTGGTGTCAGTGAGTCTCACCTCCAGTGCTAAGCCACTCGAGGCCTTTATGCTGGCCGTTTTTGTGTTGGCTATTATTATGCGGCTTCAGGGTGTTCCACTAAATGAAATTACCTCCACGGCCATGCTCGGTATCAAGGGCATTATGCCTGCGGTGGTGATTCTGGCTTTTGCCTATGCACTGAACGATCTCTCTGCAGCACTGCACACAGCGGACTATATAGTCTCAATTACTAAGTCCTGGTTAACGCCCTCAATCTTGCCATTATTGGTGTTTATTATTTCCGGTGTTATCGCTTTTTCCACTGGTACTTCTTGGGGCACGTACGCGATTATGATTCCCATCTCAGTGCCTTTGGCGTTTAACTTTTCTGGCGGCGAACTCTCCACGCTGGTCTATGCAACCCTTGCCGCTACAGCTGGCGGCGGTGTCTTTGGTGATCACTGCTCACCTCTGTCTGATACTTCTATTCTGGCCTCCACCGGAGCGGCATCTGATCATATTGACCATATTAAAACCCAGCTTCCCTACTCAATGGTGGTGGGTGTGATCAGTATGATTGCCTATTTATGGTTGGGCATGAGCCTGTGATTTTGGCAGCCCTTAGGCCAGGCTGAAAACCGTCCTAGCAGCTGCTTAATATCGGCTCAATCGCAACTTTCTGAGACAAGCCAGTCTCGCCCTGATTAGCTGCTATCCTTTAATGGCAAGCTAAAAGCATATCCATTTTTACCGTGATATTACTGTCAGGAGTTTAGGGATGAACCGTTTCGCTTTCTCACGCGGATTTACCATTGTCGAATTAATGGTCACCGTCGCCATCGCCGCTATTTTATTAGCCGTTGCCGTACCGTCTTTTACCAGTTTTGCGCAAAAGCGTGCGGTCAGCCAGAAAACGGTACAAGTGCGCAATGCTCTGGAGTTGGCACGGGGGCTGGCGCTATCCCAGCGCCAAATTTTGACGGTCTGCACCGTCAACGCATTAAACAGCTGTGTTAGTACCGGTGGCCTGCGTCTACTGGTATTTTTTGATCTTGATCTTAGCAATGGTTTCAACGCCGGTGACAACTTGCATCAGGATATTGATATCAACTCCATTGCCCTAAAGATGTCAGCCTCTTTTAGTCGGCCTTATATGCGTTTTGCACGCAACGGCGAAGCCCTTGAGTCCGGTAACCTTGAAGTCTGTTCGACAAATCAATCCGTTGATTACGGGCGTCAGGTGATTGTCTTTCGCAGTGGCCGTATTCGCCTGTCCAGTGATTCCGATGGTGATGGTTTCGATGATACTGGCGGCACAAAAATAGACTGCCCCAGCAGCTAGAGACCAGCTAAGAAATAGCGGGAGAGCTCAAATAGAATACCTGGCGCGACGCTAATCTGATATTTATTACCGTTAATCTGAGAGAGCTGTCGTTTTGAACTCAGAGTACTAAAGTTGCAGATAGAGAGTTAGCAGAGAGTTAGATTTAGCAGAAAGTTAGATAGCAGAACAGGGAGCTAAACAGGGAGCTAAACAGGGAACTTAATGGATCATGAAGAACCAACCAAAAACCGCAGGATTTTCACTGCTTGAATTAATGATCGTAGTCGCCATTGTGG
>CAJQJT010000337.1 GCA_905478725.1 uncultured Pseudomonadales bacterium | reverse complement strand
TAATCAGGCCGGTATGGATCGTGTAACCGGCGATCATATGGGTATGTTGGCCACTGTGATGAATGCCTTGGCGATGCGCGATGCGCTCGAGCGAACCAATATTTCATCCCATGTTATGTCAGCAATTCCTATGAGTGGTGTTGTCGAGCACTACGACCGTCGCCGCGCGATTCGCTATCTGAAAGATGGTGACGTGGTAATTTTCGCGGCCGGTACCGGCAATCCCTTCTTTACTACCGACTCTGCTGCCTGTTTACGCGGTATTGAGATCGAAGCCAATGTTGTACTCAAAGCGACCAAAGTCGACGGCGTTTATAGTGCTGATCCAATGCTTGATCCCACGGCTGAGCTCTATGATCATCTCACCTATGATGAGGTGCTCGACAAGAAGCTTGCAGTGATGGATCTGACCGCTATTTGTCTGTGTCGCGAACATAATATGCCGCTGCGCGTCTTCCGTATGTCCAAGCAGGGCGCATTGCTCAACTTGGTGGTAGGTGGCGACGAAGGCACTTTGATCGAAGAGGACAAGAAAGATGATTAATGAATTAAAAGCTGAAGCTAATACGCGCATGACCAAAGCGATTGAAGCTTTGGGCAATGCCTTTAACAAAATTCGCACAGGTCGAGCTCACCCTAGCCTTTTAGACGGTATTACCGTTGACTACTATGGCGTTAACACACCGCTGGCTCAGGCTGCTTCGATTGTTATTGAAGACGCCCGTACACTGTCTTTGACCCCTTGGGAAAAAAGCTTAGTACCGGCTATTGAGAAGGCCATCCTCAAATCTGATTTGGGTTTGAACCCGACTACTGCGGGCGCGGTGATTCGTCTGCCGCTGCCAGCACTGACCGAAGAGACACGCAAGGTCTACGGTAAACAGGCTAAGGCAGAAGCGGAGAATGGACGTATTTCGGTACGCAATGTTCGCCGCGATGTACTCTCGAGCCTCAAAGCGCTGCTGAAAGATAAAGATATCAGTGAAGATGAAGAGCGCAAAGGTCAGGATGAAATCCAAAAGATCACTGACGGTTTTATCGCGCGTATAGACGAAGCTCTGGCAGCTAAAGAAAAGGACCTGATGGAGATTTAATCTCCATGGTGAATACCTGATGGCAGATTCCGGCTCAAAACCCGACTCTAATTCCGACTTTGAGAGCGTCAAGCATCCCCTAAAGCATGTTGCGGTCATTATGGATGGCAACAATCGCTGGGCGAAGCAGCGTGGACTCTCCGGTGTTGCTGGCCATGAAGCCGGCGTCGAGCGTATTCGCGATATTTTGCATGCAGCGAAAGCTCGTGGTGTCGAGGTGGTTACGCTTTTTGCTTTTAGCAGTGAGAATTGGAAACGACCAGAGTTAGAAGTTCGCGGTTTGATGGCGCTGTTTTCCTCCTACCTTAAAAAAGAAGCTAAAAAACTCCGTGATGATGGCGTGCGTCTTAAAGTTGTCGGCAATCGCAGTCATTTCAGCGATCGTCTTAAACGTTTGATTAGCGATGCTGAGACCCTTACCGCCAGTGGCCAATTCACCCTGGTACTCTGTGTTGATTACGGTGGACGCTGGGATATTGCCAGTGCGGCTCAAAAAATTGCTTCGGAAGTTCAAATGGGACGCCTGCGGCCCTCTGATATTACCGAAGACACCGTGGGTAAGTTCCTGCAAACCGAAGGGCTTCCGGATCCTGATCTCTGTGTTCGGACTGCCGGTGAACAACGTATTAGTAATTTTCTGCTCTGGCAGATGGCTTATACCGAGTTCTATTTTGCGAATTGCTACTGGCCCGATTTTGACGCAGCTGCTCTTAATATGGCTGTAGACGAGTACTATTCTCGCCAGCGTCGCTTCGGTTTGCGTGATCAGGTTGAAGATGATGCTGCCTCTGATGGAGAGACTATAAGTGTTTAAACAGCGTGTAATCACAGCGATTCCGCTGGTTCTGGGCTTTCTTGCGCTACTTTTTAATTTAAATCCGCTTAATTTCTCTCTGGTTATGGTGTCAATAGTGCTGCTAGCTGGTTGGGAGTGGTCCAATCTGATGGGGCTTCAGGCCAAGACCCAGAAGTCCGTCTATTTAGCGCTGTTGGTGCTAATCCTTGGCGTTGCAGGCTTAAGTCTAGATCTGTTCGGCGCTCTGAATGTTTCTCTAGGGCAGACTTTTTGTCTTGCTGCATCCTGTCTCTGGGCAGTCATTTTTCTCTGGGTTCAGGGTTATCCCTCTAGCGCTATACTCTGGTCGCCGCGACCTATTCTGGGCCTCTTGGGCCTAGTGCTGCTGTCGACCACCTGGATTGCTATTGTGCTCATTATCCATCAGCCCCACGGCCCTTGGTTATTGCTATTTGCCGTTGCAGTGGTGGCCTTAGCGGATATTGGGGGTTATGTGGCCGGCAGTCTGTTTGGCAAACGCAAGTTGGCACCACAGGTCAGTCCCGGAAAAACCTGGGAAGGATTCTTTGGTGGCATTTTTTTACAGTGCATTTTAATTGCCACCATGGCATCGTTTATGCCGGAAAAAATTACTATTGTTATGCTCCTGGCGCTGGTTATTCCTGTGTCACTCTATTCAGTTCTCGGGGATCTATTTGAGAGTATGATCAAGCGTCACAGTGGCGTTAAAGACAGCGGTACCATCCTGCCTGGACATGGCGGTGTACTCGACCGAATCGACGGTCTGATTGCTGCGCTGCCGCTGTTTATTCTGTTGTTCCTTCTGCTGAGCCCGTTTTAGATTATGCAAATGATCACTGTACTTGGTGCAACCGGATCCATAGGTGTCAGCACCCTTGATGTGATTGCTCGACACCAGGATAAATACGCGATTTTTGCACTCACTGCTCATACTCAGATAGATAAGTTGGCTGAGCAGTGTCTACAGTTTAATCCCAAATTTGCCGTTGTAGGCGATGCAGCTCTTGCCGAGCAGTTACAAGCCATGTTGCGCGCCGGCGGCTCGACTACCGAAGCGATCTATGGTGTAGATGCACTTTGCAAGGTTTCCAATGATGCCGCTGTTGATACAGTAATGGCGGCGATTGTCGGCGCAGCGGGTCTGGTGCCAACTCTGGCTGCAGTGCATGCTGGAAAGAAAATATTACTCGCCAATAAAGAAGCTTTGGTGATGGCCGGCGGCTTGTTTATGCAAGCTGTGGCCGATTCAGGATCGCTGCTATTGCCCATCGACAGCGAGCACAACGCAATATTTCAGTGTCTGCCAGCAGGCTGTGGCTCTTCTGCGAGTGCCAGCAGTAATAGCGGCGTCGAGAAGTTATTGCTCTCGGCCTCCGGCGGACCTTTCCGCGGCATGACCCTTGAGCAGATGCACGGTGTGACGCCAGACCAGGCCTGCGCCCACCCAAACTGGAGTATGGGGCGAAAAATTTCGGTAGATTCAGCATCCTTGATGAACAAGGGCCTTGAGTTGATTGAAGCCTGCTGGTTATTCGCCGTTCCCGAACAGTCCATCGAAGTGGTGGTGCACCCACAGAGTATTATCCACTCACTGGTGCAGTACTCAGATGGTTCAGTGCTGGCCCAATTGGGTAACCCTGATATGCGAACGCCTATAGCTCATGCTTTAGCCTGGCCTCAGCGTATAGAGTCTGGTGTGGCTAATTTAAATCTGTTTGAAATTGCCCGTTTGGACTTCGAAAAGCCTGATATGCAAGCGTTTCCCTGTTTAGCAATCGCCAGAGCTGCTGCTCAGGCAGGCGCCAATGCAGCGACTATACTCAATGCGGCGAATGAGATTGCGGTGCAAGCATTTCTCGATGAGCGAATCGGTTTTACTCAAATCGCCGATGTCGTCGAGCAGACGTTGAATAGTCAGGTTATCAGTGAACCAGAATCACTTGAAGCAGTCCAAGAGTCCGACAATCAGGCGCGTCTTTACAGTAGTGCTTATATTAAAAGACTAGAGAAGTAATTTATGGATCTTTTACAGACAATCTTTTTCACCTTAATTGCCCTAGGTGTATTAGTCAGCTTTCATGAGTTCGGCCACTTTTGGGTGGCGCGACGCTGCGGCGTTAAAGTGCAGCGCTTTTCGATTGGCTTTGGTACGCCGCTTTTTCGCTGGCGCGACTCCCATGACACAGAGTTTGTGATTGCAGCTTTGCCTCTGGGCGGCTATGTCAAAATGCTCGATGAGCGGGAAGGTGAAGTCGCCGCTGAAGATCTACCCTATGCTTTCACCCAAAAGTCTGTCTGGCAGCGCCTGGCAATTGTTATTGCTGGTCCGGCGGCTAATTTTTTACTCGCGGTTGTGGCCTTCTGGATTGTGTTTCTCTCTGGTGAGCGTGGCATAGCGCCAGTTGCGGGCTCGGTGATTAGCGGTTCCCTAGCAGAGCAATCGGGTTTTGAGCCCGGCACCGAGATTGTTGCGGTTAACGGTCATCGCACTAGCACTTGGGCTGCAGTCTCCCGTCAGCTGTTTGGTTATATAGGGACTAGTGGTGATATTCCATTGACCGTTACCTATCCGAATTCCAATATAGAGTACGACTTGGCAGTGCCAGTCAGCGTCTGGTTGCGTGAAGCAGAAGAGCCTTCGCCGCTGCGGGAGCTGGGCATTACACCACCCTTTAAGTTAGACGCCCTAAGCTTGGGGGCTGTTGCCGAAGATGGCGCCGGCTATGCAGCAGGGCTGCGAGAAGGGGATCGGCTGGTAGCGATCAATGGCACTGATATTCTGAGTGTTGAAGCTTTTATTAACAATGTGTCCTCTAGTGCCAATACCGCAGTCGAGTTGCTTATCGAGCGGGATTCAGGGCAGCTAATGGTTACTGCAGTACCAAGAATGGTCGACAGAGATGGCCAGCAGGTTGGTCAGCTGGGTGTGCAGCTCGCATCTATGGGAAGCTATCCTGAAGAGTTGCTGCGCAATGTCGAATACGGTGTTTTTGGTGCTGTAGTACGTGCCGCTGAAGAGACTGCTCAAACTAGCCTGTTTGTCATAAAGTCCATCGGCAAGTTGGTAGTGGGTGATCTGTCACCGAAAAATCTCAGTGGCCCAATCACCATTGCCAAGGTCGCTGGCGACTCAGCCAAATCTGGTTTTGACAATTTTATTCGCTTTATCGCCATTCTCAGTATAATGCTCGGCGTAATGAATCTTTTGCCTATTCCGGTGTTAGATGGCGGCCATATTGTTTACTACCTGATTGAGATGGTTAAGGGCTCGCCGGTTTCGGATGCGGTGCAGATAGTCGGCTACAAAGTTGGCTTCTTTATGCTCATGGGATTGATGGTGTTTGCCACCTATAACGACGTTATGCGGGTTTTCTAAAGCCGTTTAAAGACAACTACAAAAATTGGATTTAACTAATTTCATGAAGCAAATCTTTAACGTTCTATTGTTAAGCTTATTGATGTTTGCCAGCTCAGCCTATGCCGCAGTGTTTCAGGTTGACGATATTCGCATTGAAGGGTTACAGCGGGTCTCTGCAGGTACTGTCTTTGCCGCTCTGCCAATCAGTGTTGGCGATCTTGTGGATGAGCCGGCGATCCGCTCAGCGACACGTTCGCTTTTCCGCACAGGCTACTTTTCCGACGTGGTTATGGCCAGAGAGAATGGGGTTTTGGTCATCGGTCTGGCCGAGCGTCCAGCGGTAACTGAGATAAACCTCGAAGGTAACAAGGCGATCGAGACTGATCAGTTACTGGATGCACTCCGTGACAACGGATTGGCTGAAGGGCAGATCTTTCGTCAGGTGATTCTCGAGGGTATGACGCAAGAGTTACAGCGGCAGTATGTTTCCCAGGGTCGCTATGGCGCTTTGGTCGAAACTGAAGTTAAGCAGCTGC
>CAJQJT010000336.1 GCA_905478725.1 uncultured Pseudomonadales bacterium | reverse complement strand
GATTTCCGCCTATGGCGTGATCAGTGGTCAGCGCCAGGCTGATCGCGTTCACCTGCTGGACAAAATTGTTGAGAAACCAAAATTTGAAGACGCACCCTCAGACATGGGTGTTACCGGTCGCTATATCTTTACCCCGCAAATCTTTAAGCACTTGGCTAACTTAAAGCCTGGCGCCGGCGGCGAGTACCAACTCACCGATGCAATCCAGACATTGCTCACAGAAGAGCAGGTGCTGGCCTATGAATATTCTGGCACCCGTTACGACTGCGGCAGTAAGATGGGCTTGCTCAAGGCCAATATAGAGCTGGGCTTATTGCACGGTGAAATCGGTGAAGATTTGCGCGCTTATTTACGCGATGAGCTTATGGCTAAGCTTTAATAGAGGCGCTTTAATAGAGGCGCTTTACCAAAATAACGCTTTTAAAAAGCTCACAACCAGCACGACTATCGGCGCGAGGTTAGGCAACAGTATTGAAAAACTCTATTCTAGTATTGCTGTTGCAAAGCTTCGCCTTTCTGCCGCTAAGAGTCAGTCGTGCCCTGGGCCGTGGTGTAGGTCATTTAATCTTCGCCCTCAAGCTCACCCCAGTGCATGTGACGCGAGTCAATCTGCGCCGCTGTCACCCAGAGCTCTCGGATATCGCCATAGAACAGCGTTGTAAGCAGCGCATGCTGCAGCTGGGTCAGGCCTTTTTTGAAACGCCTCGGGTCTGGAGCAGTTCAAATGCCTGGCTGCAAACCAAAATACTCTCCATAGAAGGCATGGACCTGCTGCAAGCCTCCCTCGACGATGACCCTGGCACACTGATAATCATTCCTCATTTGGGGAATTGGGAAGTTATCGGCCTTTGGCTGTCCCCGCAAACTAAGATGACCTCGCTCTATGAGCCACCCAAAATAGCCCCCCTGGGACGCTGGATAAAATCTTCTCGGGAAAAGTCTGGAGCGACCTTGGTGCCCACTGATGTGCGTGGCGTTGCAGCTCTAATCAAAGCCCTGAAGCGCGGTGAGACCACTGCTATATTGCCCGACCAGCAGCCAGGTCAGAACAGTGGCATTGTTGTCCCTTTTATGGGTGTGCCCGTACCGACAATGACATTGGTGACTAACTTGATCAGCCGTTCCGGTAGCCGTGCCTTATTGGCCACTGCCCTGCGTGAGCCCGGAGGATGGCGTCTGCATTTTCTACCGGTCAGTGAAGAGCTCTACAGCGAGGACCAGGTCACAGCGGTGAGCGCATTAAATAATGATGTTGCCCGTCTTGTGGCGCTGGCACCTGATCAGTACCAATGGGAGTACAAGCGCTTTCGGGTGCAGCCTGATGGCAGCGATATTTATGCCAAAGACCCATAAAGCTATCTACGAAACTATCCACAAAACTGGTCATTCTGCTGCTTCCGTACATTTTTCTGATCGGGCAACTTGGCGTCAGTCTATGGTGGCGAGCGCCAATCCTGTGCCACCATTTTGGCGCGACTGGTTAATGGACACAGGGTCCTTAACCCAGCGCCTCCTCGATGCCAGTGATGGTCAATTTAAGGTTGAGGTGCTGAGTCAATCCCTCCAGCGCCCCAGCCTTTCCGAACGCCGCGCTCTGTCACTTCCAGAGCATCGCCTGGCGCTAGTGCGCGAGGTCATACTGATGGGCCGTGGAGTTCCCTGGGTGTTTGCCCGCAGCGTTATCCCTCTGCAGACCCTAACCGGTCGCTTGCGCAAATTGCGCCATCTCGATAGCAGTCCTTTGGGAGCGCTGCTGTTTAGCGACCCGACCATGACCAGAGAGCCTTTGGAGTGGGCCTGTATTGAGCCCAACGGTGAGTCCCTAACGGCGCCGCTTGAGTATGCGGATAAGCCAGTCTGGGGACGTCGCTCGGTGTTTAAATTATCGGCTAAACCTATGCTGGTCTGTGAAGTGTTTTTGCCGAGCTTTCGACCATGAACTCTTTACTACAAACTTTTCACCATGAGCTTTTTGTTACAAGATATTTACTAGGAGTTAATTACCATGACTAACCCCTCAACTGCTCACCCTTGGTTGCGCCTGACGCGCTTGGATAAGCCCATAGGCACTTATCTACTGCTATGGCCAACCCTATGGGCGCTATGGTTTGCCAGTGCAGGTCAGCCACGCTTAGAAAATTTGCTGATTTTTGTTTTGGGTGTTGTGGTGATGCGCGCTGCCGGTTGTGTGATCAATGATTACGCCGACCGCCATGTTGATGGTGAGGTGGAGCGGACTCGTCATCGTCCATTGCCCTCGGGAGAAATCCGCGCCGGCGCTGCATTGGCATTGTTTTTCGCACTGCTAGGAGTGGCCCTAATTTTAGTGTTAATGACCAATAAACTAACCATCTATCTGGCCTTTGGCGGCGCTGCCGCGACCACAGCCTATCCGTTTTTAAAGCGCATTACTCATTGGCCTCAGCTTGGCTTGGGCATAGCCTGGGCCTGGTCAACACCCATGGCCTTTGCCGCCCATAACAGTCAGTTGCCACCCCAGCTCTGGGTTGTATTTGCCGCGATCGTTTTGTGGACCATCGCCTTTGATACCTATTACGCGATGGTCGATCGTGAAGACGATCTGCGCATCGGCATCAAATCTACGGCTATATTATTTGGTCGCTCGGACTTGCTCATTATTGGTTTGCTGCAGCTTGCCGTGGTGTTACTGATGGTGACCGCTGGGGTTCTGTTTGATCGTGGGCTGATTTACTTTGTCGGGCTAGCGGTAGCGGCGGGGTACTTTATCAACCAGCATCTGGTCAGCCGTGAACGGGACCGAGATGCCTGCTTTAAAGCTTTTTTGAACAATAACCGTGTTGGCATGATTATTTTTATTGGTCTGGGTGCAGATTATCTACTCAACCCTTGAGAGGCTACTTGAAGGTTGGGGCTAGGTTTTTTTACCAAAGCACTTTATCTAAGTTGATTTCTGCCAAATCAACAGCCGATTGTTGGCGGGCATTGCGTGGTCGTCGAGCAAAATTAGGTTGCCCTCCAAAGCCAGCTGATTGATCTCGTGAAATTCTCTAATCCCGCGATGGGGTGCTCGCTCGCGCAAGCTCAGATCAAAAAAGTGATTGCTATCCGATGTATGCTCACCAGCATATTTCATTGGCCCATAGAGACAAAAAATACCATTAGCTGGCAGGTTGGAAGAGACTTTCTCGAACATTGCCTGAACCTCATGCCAGGCCATAATGTGTGCAGTATTGGCTGTGTAGACGGCATCGATTGCGCTATCTGGCCACTGTTCTTGGTCGGCCACATTCAGAACAACGGGAGGGAGGAGATTAGCGGCTGGATAATCCCCAATCCAGTGCAGAATACCTGGATGATTTTCAACCAGATCACTGGTCTGCCAGATCAGGTGAGGCAATTGTGGCGCGAACCAAACTGCGTGTTGCCCAGTGCCAGAGCCGATCTCCAATAGATGAGTTTTGTCCTGCAGAAAGGGTGCTAGCAGAGCAAAAATAGGCGCCTTGTTGTTCTCACAGGCCTGGGAGAAAGGTTTGTCCCTCAAAGTCACTACTGCTCCTGATGCGGTTGCTATTAGTGTTATATAACTTATCTTGTAAGGTTAGCCGTGAAACGTTAGCCGCGTAAAAACACCGGCGCATCCAGTTCGCTAAGGGCCGCATTATAGACATAGCCGTCACTGTCGAACTGGTTGATCTGCTCGATCTCGGTAATGCGGTTCTGGATAATATAGCGACTCATTAGGCCGCGAGCCTTTTTCGCGTAAAAACTAATAATTTTGTACTTATCGTCTTTCTTATCCATAAATACCGGCGTCACTATACGTGCATTGACGTCCTTCTTGCGCACTGACTTAAAGTACTCGTTAGAAGCCAGATTCACCAGCACCGAAGATTCCACCCGATTTAGTTCAGCAGTGATAACATCGCCCCAGAACTGATACAGGTCCTTGCCGCGCTGGTTGGCAAATTTGGTGCCCATCTCTAAGCGGTAAGCCTGCATTAGATCAAGGGGGCGTAGCACGCCATAGAGTCCGGAGAGAATCCGCAGGTGATCTTGAGCCCAATGTAAATCCTCGGCGCTCATGCTGTCGGCATCCAAACCCTGGTAGACATCACCTTTAAAGGCCAACACAGCCGCTCTGGCATTAGTTTCATTAAACGGCGTCTGCCACTCCTGGAAACGCTCATAATTGAGTGCCCCCAGCTTGTCGCTCAAATGCATCAAACTGGACACATCCTGTGGCGCTAGGGCCTTTAAACCGATAGAAAGCTCCTCGGCATGATCTAACAACGCCGGTTGCGAGAGCTTAGGTGCTTCAATAGAACTTGAATAGTCGAGTTTTTTCGCAGGAGAAATAACAACTAACATAAGTAAAGCGCACCGTTTAGTGGAAATTATTTAGAAAAAGTGCTGTTATTATATCAACTTGCGTGGACTGCGCGAGGCTCTATTTTTAGCGCCTCTCTTAGCGCTATTCTTAGCTCATGGACAGAGACATAAAATGCTATCTCAAGGGAGACAGGGAATGAAAAGTTGGTTATCAGTAGCACTTGTAGCTGCGGCGATTTTTGCGATCAGCGGATGTTCAGTTAATCCAGTAACCGGAAAAAATCAGCTATCCATTATTTCGCCGCAGCAAGAAATTGCCATCGGCGAGAAAAACTACAGCCCCTCGCGGCAGTCCCAAGGGGGCGATTACTATATTGACCCAGCACTGCAAACTTATATCAGCGGTGTCGGCAGAAAACTCGCCGCCGTCAGTGACCGTCCCAAACTGCCCTATGAATTTGTTGTGCTCAACAACCGAGTGCCCAACGCCTGGGCCCTGCCTGGCGGCAAAATCGCCATCAACACAGGCCTGTTAGTGTTGCTCGATGACGAGGCACAGCTAGCCGCAGTATTAGGCCACGAGATCGTCCATGCCGCCGCCCGGCACGGGGCAACCCAAATGACCAGCGGAACTTTGGCAAATATAGGTATGATCGCCGTTGGTGCAGCGGTTCAGGGGCAGCCTGGAGAGCAACTCTACGGTATGGCATCACAGATGGGTACTGCCGCCTGGATGGCTAAATACGGCCGCGATGATGAGCTTGAATCCGATTACTACGGCATGGGTTATATGGCTAAAGCTGGCTATGAGGTACGGGGCGCTGTTGAATTGCAGGAGACCTTTGTCGAGCTGAGCAAGTCGCGACAGACAGATTTTCTCAGTGGTCTATTTGCCAGTCACCCACCCTCTATGCAGCGAGTTGAAGCGAATAAGCGACGTGTCGCCGACTTTGCTCCTGGCCAGCGGTATCGCCAGCGTTACCAAGCGGCCATTGCCCAGTTGACCACAGATGCCCCGGCTTATGCTGCTGAGAAATTGGCGCTTAAGGCTTTGGCCGACAATAAACCCAAGCTGGCCATCGAACATCTGGATAGGGCGGTTGCCTTGCAGCCGGCTGAGTCACAGTTCTGGCTGCTGCGCGGCCAGGCCTGGACTATGTTGGATAATCTCAGCAATGCGGAAAAATCCTACAGCACGGCAATAGCTAAAAATAACGCTGTCTATAGTCCCTATTTGGCCCGCGGTATTTTGCGTTATGAACAGGGGGATAGAGTTGCCGCCAAAGCGGATATCAAGCAAAGCTATAAATTGTTACCCACGGCCAAAGCTAGTTATTATCTCGGTGAGCTGGCCCTGAATAACAAAGAATACCAGCAAGCCAATAGTTATTTTCAGCAGGCTGCTCAAGATCGTGGTGAGCTCGGCAACCAAAGTCGAGAAAAAATCCAGCAGGTGAATTTGCAGCTTCGACCGGAGAGTTTCTTAGTCTTTAGTCAGGCTGTGAGTAACAAGGGAGCGCTTTTGGTCAGCGTGGTGAATACTAGCCCAAGAGCCATGCGCAGTATTGTTTTGCAGATAGCAGGCCCGGCGGATCAGAGAGGTTACGGCCCCACCAAAACCATTAACATCACTAAAGACCTTCAGTCTGGGCAGCAACTGACGATTAATACCGGGTTGAGTTATTTTTTACCCAACCAGCAAGCGGGGCGTTATCGCATCGCGGCACAGAGTGCAAAGCTGGTAGAATAGTAGCGATTAAAATTCCTAGAGGATTTGCTGATTATGCAGGAGAAGAAGACCAAACCACCCTGCGCGGTGTGCAAATTAGTGCGCATCTACCTGCTGGTTGCGGTGCCGATTATTTTGATTATGTGGATCAGGCCGGAAGTTAGCCGCCTTAAGGGATTTGATCTAACCAATATATTTTCTACGCTAATTGGCGTGATGCTGGTCTGCACCATTCTGTGGAAGGCCTACCATGAATTTTGGAAACCGAAGATCGATGCCGCCAGAAAAAATAAGAACTGATTGTTGGGGGTGCCGGCACTTCCAGATAACCCATCAACCGAAAATGCCCTATGGCTGTCAGGCAATGGGTTTTAAGTCAAAAATGTTGCCCTGCTTGGCGGTCGCTCAAATTGACGGCACCAATTGCCTAAGCTTTCAGCCTAAGCCTGTGGTTAAAAAATAACTCTACTGGCTTGAACCTGCGCAACCTTGTATCCCCTGCTAGTCCTCTCGCACCAGCATAAATGGCTGGGCAACCGCACGCGCTTGCCGGCAAGAAAGGCGACCGCTGTAGGTGTTTACCGCACAGCGAAAAATATCCTGATGCAGGCCCTGGCTGGAGGTCCAGTGATTCTCCACGGCAATGTCCGGAAATACGTTGTGATTAATCGCAGGCGCTACGCAGGCTTCTTCGGTGACAGACTGCATCTCACTGTCTGTGGGCAGGCGCCAGACAACGCCGGATTTCTCCGAGAATTC
>CAJQJT010000335.1 GCA_905478725.1 uncultured Pseudomonadales bacterium | reverse complement strand
AGCTAAATCGCTAAATCGCTAAATCGCTAAATAGCTAAATAGGTGAATGGGTAGATAGGTAGATAGGTAGATAGGTAGATAGGTAGATAGGTAGATAACTTATGACTAAACCTTATCGTCAATTAGCCTCAGCGCTTTTTTCTGTGCTGCTGTTTTCCCAAGTGACCACCGCCGACACTGCCGCCAAAGTCGCGTCGCCCAATATCATTATTGTGGTGGCCGACGATTTGGGCTGGAATGATGTCGGTTTCCACGGCGGTGACATAGACACGCCTGCACTGGATAAACTGGCCGACGAGGGTGTTAGCCTTAATCGTTTTTACACCACTCCGATCTGCTCACCCACCAGAGCTGCGCTGATGACCGGTCGCGACCCCATGCGACTGGGTGTTGCCTACAGCGTGATTCTGCCCTGGGATAACAATGGTGTTCACCCAGAAGAACATTTTATGCCGGAGTCATTTCGCGCTGCCGGTTACCAAACTGCGATGGTCGGCAAGTGGCATCTCGGCCATGCACAGATGAGCTATCACCCTAATCAGCGCGGCTTTGAGCATTTTTACGGTCACCTGCACACCGAGGTCGGCTATTTTTCACCCTTCGCCAATATGGGCGGCAGCGACTTTCAGCGCAACGGCGAAACTATTTACGATGAGGGCTACGAGACCTTCCTGCTAGCCGACGAGGTGACGCGCTTTATTCGACAGCGCGACAAGAGCAAACCCTTCTTTATCTATATGCCCTTTTTGGCTCCGCACACACCATTGGAAGCACCACAGCAGCTCAAAGAAAAGTATGCCAATATCAATACCGACTTGGCCCCCGCCCGCTCCCGGCACACGGATGCCACGCGGCGCTCGGCCAAAGCTCAGGGACGCCCAAGTGCCAGGCCAGTTTACGCCGCAGTGGTGGACGCAATGGACCAGGCAATAGCACAGCTACTCACCACATTGGATGAAGAGCAGCTCAGTGAAAACACCCTGGTAATGTTTTTTAGTGACAATGGCGGTGCGGCCTATTCTGTGGGCGGCGCTGACAATGCACCCCTACGCGGTGGCAAGGGTGAAACCTTTGAGGGCGGTATCAGAGTGGTATCGCTATTACGCTGGCCGGCGGCGATCAAGCCCGGCACTGTTTCAGAACAGATCATGCATGTGTTTGATGTGTTTCCCACCCTTGCCGCTGCCGCTGGTGTAGAGATGCAAAACAACAAACAACTGGATGGTGAGAATATGTGGCCGTCCATTCAATCCGGGCAACCAAAGCCGCGCTCGGAAACCTTGTTTTTTACCTCTGAAATTCCGATCTTTGGCAACTTCAATTTTGCCGCGATCGATGGCAACTGGAAGTTAGTACAAGAAGTGAAGCAGACTTTAGTTGAAACCAAAACCACCAACTGGCTGTTTAATTTGGCTGAAGACCCCAACGAATACAATGACCTCAGTGCCGAGATGCCCCAGCGTGTCGATGCATTGGCCAAGGCTATTCTGGATTGGCGCGGTCTACACCCAATTAATGGTGTGCGCTCTAAAATGGCACCACCTCCGGGCTGGCGTGCACCCAAAAACTGGGCAGACTACCCTAGGTCTCTGGAGAGTTTGCAAGACAACAGTGCGCCTACAATGGCACCAACGCCGTTTATCGAGGAGATTCTCGACCGTCAGCACGGGCGCCGCGGTCGTGTCACCTATGATTGTGATCGTGGCCCAGAACTGACAATCCCCTGCCACTCGCCTGCCGTAAAAGCTAAGTCCCCCTAGAAAAAGCGACCGAGCAGTTAGACTAGGCAATTAATAGCAGGCAAAAAAAATGGCAGTTCTCACTGCCATTTTTTTTAATCGTCTTAACCCCTACCCGCTAACTATTAATCTGCGGTCTTCTGAATCGGCCTGGATGTCAGGCGAATATCTGGCGAGCGCGGATGGATCTCTTCCCAGAGTCGCTCATAACCGGTCTTAGAGATTTTCCACTGACCGTCAATCTTACGGTATTCATCATGGTAAAGGGCACTGCCCATAATGGTGATGTTGTACTTGAGGTTGATAAAGATATCCTGCAGATACCAGATGCCGGTGGCCTTATCACCGTCGACGCTAATTTCCGGATGATGGCCGTTGTGCATGCCAAATTTTTCCGAGGTAAAGGAGCGCTTGTAAAATGTCTCCAGCTCGGACCAGCCGTTCATTTCAAAATCATACTCGGTACTTTTAAAATGCGCGTGAACCTCCTCGCTAAAGACGCTGTGTAAGCCGGGAATATCGGCGGTATCTAAAAAACGAAAATAGCGTGCCTTTAATTGCTTAATTAATTCAATAGCCTCTAAATCGAGCATATTCTAATCCTGATAGTTGTTGATCGCTTTGGCTGCTTGATAGGCCATGGTCATAGCTGGACCTAGAGTCGCACCGGGGCCTGGGTAAGTTGGCAATATGGCAGCGGAGCAATTTCCAATGGCATATAGGCCTTCAATAGTACCGCCCTGCTCATGGATTACATTAGCATTATTGTCGGTATCCAAGCCGCCAAGAGTACCAAAATCCCCCGCCTCTATGCGCATGGCATAAAATGGTGCTTCGACAATCGGCGCCAAACAGGGATTGGGAACAATACTGGGGTCGGCATAGTAGCGATCGTACTCAGACTCGCCGCGATGAAAGTCGAGATCGACACCGGTCTCGGCGTAGCCATTCATCTTCGCCACGGTGGCCTCTAGGCCATCGGCATTAACACCCAAGTTATCCGCCAGCTCACGGACTGTATTGGCCTTGGCAACAAAGCCTGTGTCGTACCATTTTTTCGGGATGGTCCAGTCAGGTTTCATCGACGCCGTCATCATTGGCCCAACAATGTAGTTGCGACGGAAACGCGCATCGAACACATGATAAGCCGGTGCACAGGGATTATCCTCACTGTGAGCTTTAAACAGCTCTTTTTGAAAGGCCATGTAGTTCTGTGATTCGTTGGCAAAGCGCTCACCGTTTTTATTCACCACACAGGAGCCCGGGAAAGACTTTTCCATAATACTGAGGCGCGGTACAGGCTCGTCCGGCACACAGAGTGTTGTTGTCCACCAGGCGCCATTCATCAGGCGAGTTTTTGCTCCCAACTTGAGGGAGGCTTGCAGAGCGTCTCCCTGATTACCTCGGGCACCGGCACTCCATTCAGTATTGGTGGGTTTTGGCAGGTATTTATCACGCAGCTCTTGATTGTGTTCAAAGCCACCGGCGGCCAAGATCAGCCCTTTTTTGACCTGAATATTTTTGCTCTGACCGCCTTGGATCACGG
>CAJQJT010000334.1 GCA_905478725.1 uncultured Pseudomonadales bacterium | reverse complement strand
TCTTTTACAAGGGCTCTCTACAAGTGCTCTCTACAAGTGCTCTTTCGATCCATTAAAAAAACCGGCCTCGCAGCCGGTTTTTTTCTATCTATTGATTATTGTTGTCGATAGCTGCGTTGCATAGTCGCTTTTAATAGTCGCTTTGAATAGCTGTTCTGAACAGCAACTTTAAAAAGCGGCCCTAAACATCGGCCTTAGAAATTTGCGATTTTGGAGTATCACTACTCTTTTGCGGTTTCGGTGCTTCACCGGGGATAATATTCACTGCGTGGCGGCCATTCTCGCCATGTTCCACCTCATAGGTGACCCGCTGAAAACATTTTAGTGTTTTATAGCCTTCCATAATGATGTTTTGATGATGCGCAAACAGCTCTCGTTCGCCATTGTCAGGCTCTATAAACCCAAAGCCCCGATCATTGCTAAACCACTTAACTCTACCTGAATCTGCCATGCTTTTTGCCTCTCCATTTTGTACTTTCCCATTCCGTTGTAAAAAGACAAGATGTTACAAGCTGCGCCCACTGTAAATAGTTGAATATCCCTGTCAAGACCGCTCATCGTTTAGCAGAATCACCAATCTGATGTAAGATGAAAGACGTACCCTAAATGTAAACTAATTGGCAAAAATTGTATGAGTGACGATAAAAATATACCTTCTTGGCAACATGACGGCAATACTGTGGTCGAAACAGAAAGGCCGAAGCTAAAGAAGCCATCAATGTTCAAAGTAGTACTATTAAACGACGACTACACACCGATGGAATTTGTCGTCGAATTACTGGAAAAGTTTTTCTCAAAGACTCGCGAAAACGCTACGCGAATCATGTTAAGTATTCATACCGACGGAAAGGGCGTCTGTGGCATCTATACTAAAGATGTGGCAGAGACGAAAGCGGGCACAGTTAATCAGTACTCGAGGGACCACCAGCACCCGCTTTTATGTGAAGTAGAACCCTGTAACGATGAAGAAGAGTAAAGACTATGCTAAGTAGAGAACTGGAAGTTACCCTCAATCTGGCGTTCAAGAGTGCCAGAGACAAGCGTCATGAATTTATGACAGTCGAACATCTGTTACTTGCACTGCTGGATGATGCCTCGGCATCAAATGTGCTCAAGGCCTGTGGTGCGGATATCAGCGTGCTGCGGCAAGACCTCATTGAGTTTGTCGACTCCACTACACCGATCATCTCAGACATTCAGTTGGAGCAAGAAACTCAGCCCACACACGGGTTTCAAAGAGTGCTGCAGCGCGCAGTATTCCAAGTTAACTCCGCCAATCACAGCGAGGTGATGGGTGCCAATGTAATAGTCGCGATCTTTAGTGAGCAGGAAAGTCAGGCGGTTTACTTTTTACGTCTGCAAAATATTGCTCGCATTGATGTGGTCAACTACATCTCCCACGGTATCTCTAAATACGTAGATCAACCTGAGAGCAGCAGTGAGGAGTCCAACAGCAACACAGAGTCTGCCACCGCGTCGGATTCTCAAGAAGAGAGCCTACTCAGTCAATTTGCTACCAATCTTAACGAACAGGCGGCCCTCGGCAACATTGATCCCCTGATCGGACGTGCCGCAGAAGTGGAACGTGTCAGTCAGATATTGGTTAGACGACGCAAAAACAACCCGCTGTTAGTCGGTGAGTCCGGTGTAGGTAAAACTGCAATCGCTGAAGGTCTAGCAAAACTTATTATCGAAGACGCAGTACCCGAGCCGCTCAAGGGCAGTGTTGTCTACTCATTAGATATGGGTGGCCTGCTTGCGGGAACCAAGTACCGAGGTGATTTTGAAAAGCGCCTAAAAGGTATTATTGCCGAGCTTGGCGAACGTGAAGGCTCAATTCTGTTTATCGATGAGATCCACACCATAATTGGTGCAGGTGCTGCATCCGGTGGCGTGATGGATGCCTCCAACTTGCTCAAGCCGCTGCTCTCATCAGGTAAGCTGCGCTGCTTTGGTTCAACCACCTATCAAGAGTACCGCGGTATCTTTGAGAAGGACCAGGCACTGTCGCGTCGCTTCCAAAAGATCGATGTGGAAGAGCCCTCAGTCGAAGAGACCTATCAGATCCTCAAAGGTCTGAAGTCGCGTTTCGAAGAGCACCATGATCTCAAGTTCAGTAACCCAGCATTGAAGGTCGCTGCAGAACTGGCTGCTAAACATATTAACGATCGCTTCTTACCAGACAAGGCCATCGACGTGATTGACGAAGCCGGTGCCTATCAGCGCCTGCAGCCGCCCAGCAAGCGCAAGAAGGTGATCGGTGTCAGTGATATAGAAAAGGTCATCTCTAAGATCGCTCGCATCCCAGCCAAGAGTGTTTCTAGCTCCGATAAAGAGCAGCTCAAAGGTCTGTCTGAGAAGTTGAAGATGGTGGTATTTGGTCAGGATCCAGCAATCGATGTCTTAACAACCTCGATCAAGATGGCCCGAGCCGGATTGCGTGAAGGCACTAAGCCCATAGGTAGTTTCTTGTTTGCCGGTCCCACTGGTGTAGGTAAAACAGAAGTTAGCCGTCAGTTGGCGAATATTCTTGGCGTGAATCTCATGCGCTTTGATATGTCCGAGTATATGGAGCGTCACACCGTGTCACGACTGATCGGTGCGCCTCCCGGCTATGTTGGTTATGACCAGGGCGGATTGCTCACAGACGCGGTTAACAAGCACCCTCACTGCATAGTGCTGTTAGACGAAGTGGAGAAAGCGCATCCGGATGTCTTCAACCTGTTACTGCAGGTCATGGATCACGGTACGCTCACTGATAACAACGGCCGCAAAGCGGATTTCCGCAACGTTATTTTGATTATGACCACCAATGCCGGTGCTGAGTTAATGAGTCGTTCCTCAATGGGCTTTGCGCAGCAGGATCACCGCACTGACGGGATGGAAGCGATCAAGAAGATGTTCACTCCAGAGTTCCGCAACCGTCTCGACAGCATTGTGCAGTTCGCTGAGCTGTCTATGGATGTGATTACTACAGTGGTGGATAAGTTCTTGGTGCAGTTGCAGTCGCAGCTAGACAGCAAGAAAGTCTTCCTGGATATAGACGACGATTCTCGGGAATGGTTAGCGGTCAATGGTTATGACGCCAAGATGGGCGCGCGACCAATGGATCGGTTACTGCAAGAGAAGATTAAAAAGCCACTGGCCGAGGCAGTATTGTTTGGCAGCCTGTCTGAGAAGGGCGGTACCGCTTATGTGCGGGTCGAAGATGGCGAGTTGGTTGTGCACACTGAAGATGAGCTCGCTACCAGCGAGTAAATCACGGCGAGTAAATGACAGCCAGCAAAAAACCGTCCCATGGAGCCCATGGGACGGTTTTTTTTATTCGCGATATATTATGAAAGGGGCTGAGCTTAGCGCTCTCTAAAGGTAATGCGACCTTTAGTTAGGTCATAGGGAGTCATCTCAACCTTAACCTTGTCACCCGTAAGAATACGAATGTAGTGCTTGCGCATCTTTCCAGAGATATGGGCAATGATAACGTGATCATTTTCCAACTTAACTCGGAAAGTCGTGTTCGGCAAAGTGTCGATGACTTCGCCTTCAAATTCAATGTGGTCTTCTTTCGCCATAAGCTTAATGTAATGCCTGTCAAATGAGATTGTTTAAACCCGGTGCTAGTAGGATCGCACTGACCTCAGCGGATCCCCAAAAAGCGCGGCAAGTTTGCCTTAAAACGCCCCGTATAGCAAAGTCATTCGGCAATTCGCCAGCTATTTTGTTGGTACAGTTCAAGGGGACGGTAATTAGTCTTGTATTTCATCTTGTCACAGCCTGAAATCCAGTAGCCTAAATAGAGGTGTTCAAGGCCGAGACGCTGAGCCATATTGATCTCTACAAGGACCGCTAGCACTCCGAGACCCCGATCTGAGAAGGCCGGGTCGAAGTAGGTATAGATAGCCGACAGCCCATTGTGAATAACATCGATAACGGCGCAGCCTATTAACTGGTCTCCCAATCTAAACTCAAGAAACTGCGTGCACTCCCAAGCGTTGCCGAGAAAATCTTCAAACTGGCGGCGCGATGGCGGATACATATCTCCGTCGCTGTGGCGCTGTTCTATATAGCGCGCATAGATCGGAAAGTGCTCACCGATATTAATCGAGTCGAGCTGTTCGACCATAATATCGTCGTTCTTTTTCCAGCAGCGTTTCTGCGCGCGATTCCACTTAAAATTATCCACCGGCACGCGCGCTGGAATACAGGCATTGCAACCGGAACACTTTGGCGCATAGAGGTAAGGTCCGCTGCGGCGAAAGCCGAGTTTGGTCATACGCGAATAGAGCTCAACATCAATCGCCATCTCTGGATCAACAAAAGCTGTAGTCGATTGGCGATCAGGCAGATAGCTGCAGTCATGGGCCTCGGTCAAACAGAGCTTGATCATGCCTATATCTGGAGAGATATCGCGAGTCATTTGGGACTACCTCGTTAGTGGGTGTCTTGTTAGTACGTGTCTTGTTAGTGCGTGTATTGTTAGTGCGTGTCTTGTTAGTGCGTGTATTGTTAGTGCGTGTCTTGTTAGTGCGTGTATTGTTAGTACGTGTAAAGTTCGACAGTAGACACAAGAGTAGTTCA
>CAJQJT010000333.1 GCA_905478725.1 uncultured Pseudomonadales bacterium | reverse complement strand
CTCAGTCAAGCGATCGAACAGGCCCGCCAGGAGGTTTCGGTGGAGTACCATACGGTGGTGGCTGAGCTGAAAGATTTAGAAACCAGTTTGGCGGAAACCAAACAGGAGGCCTTGCAGGTCGAACTCGACCTAATCGAGTATCGTATGCTGGATCGCCAAGTAGAGCGCTTACGTCTCGCCTATGATGCACTGTCGACTCGTTATAGTGATACCACTATCGCGGAGCGCATGGATTTGAATACGGTGCGGCCGCTCGATCTGGCAATTATGCCCGCTAATCCGGCGTGGCCTGACCACCAGAAGATAGCGCTGGTGATGTGCTGCCTAGCCGGTGTGTGTTTTGTCGCAGTACCGCTTGGGGTTGAGTTGGTCGATGGCCGATTGAGTAGTTTTGCTGACGTTGAGTCTTACTCCAACAAGCCATTACTGGGTGATTTACGTCACTTCCCGCGCAAGAGCCTAGCGGAAATGTCGCATGCGGTTTTTCGCAAAGACATCGACTTGTTAGAGCCCTTTCGATCAATTTACAGTAGCCTGCGGATGAAGACCGACTTAAGCACGGGGCCGCTTTCGCTGGTGGTGACCAGTTCATTGCCGGGCGAGGGCAAGTCGTTTGTTTCGTGCAATCTTGCGGCGGCTTTTGCGACGCATAACTATCGAGTTCTTTTGGTCGATTGTGATTTGCGTCGGCCATCGTTACACCAGGCATTTGGGGCAGAGAATGAGCATGGATTAACTGCTTGGTACGCTTCGTTGCAATCCGGCAGCAGCACGCAGGCCTCGCACGAAACTGAGTCACTGGGGATCGTGTCAGTTCATGAGAATCTGTCGCTGCTCACTGCCGGTAAATCGACCGACATCCCGACCGAGATCCTCGGCGATTCAAAGACTGCCGCGCTTTTTGAGCGCTTAAAACAAGACTACGATGTGGTCATCTTCGACACCGCGCCAGTCGGGCTGTTCGCAGACGCGACCTTAGTTGCTGATTATGCAGATAGCTGCATCTTTGTTGCGCGGCAATTTAAGGTTTCGAGAGCCAAGGCGCGTTACTCGATCGGCTTGATGGATAACTTAAATATCTCAGTACTCGGGGTTGTTTTCAACGGCATCAGAGATGTCACGGCCGCGGTCGGCTATGGCAACCAAGCCAGTAGTTACTACGGCTACGGTTTCGAGCGAAACAGAAAAAAATATAATGAGTATTACGATCAATAAAGCCGCCAGTGTTGATGCTCGTCTAAGTGTCGATGCTGGCGCACGGCGCGCGGCCCACCTGCACCTGCGGTTTGCTGGATACTGCCGCGAGTCGGTCTGCCTGGTTGCCGGTACAGTGTGACTGTGTGATCAATGTCTAGTTTATGTGTGCAACGAATTTCCCCGCAACGATTCGTTCGCATCCTGTCAGTGCTCTGACAGCGAGGTCTTTATTTCGGAAGAGTTAGGCCTTTTAGTTCAACAAAACCTTACGGTTTTAGATGTTTAGATGGTTTCGCCTTAATTTTGAGGTGAGCGACCAATGGCGGAAGCTTGTGAGCCTGCCCAGTGTTTAAAAGTTTAGAGTGAGTATGAAGGAAATCGACTTTAACCAACGCGCCGAGCGCAAAAAAGCCGTCATCTGGCATATCGCCGGCGGTTGGTTGAGTAATCTGATCCACATCGTTCAGGGCTTGCTGATGATTCCTCTTTATTTGCACTATTTGGGCGATCGGTTGTATGGGTTTTGGTTAGCCACCGGTGGTGTGTTAGCCTTGATTGCAATGGTCGATGTGGGCGTTTCGGTCGTCACGCTGCAGCGCTGCGCAGCTGCTTTTGGGCGCAAAGAGCTCGCCTCAGTGACCCAGTATTTCTGGCATGGTGCGGTGGTCATGGCCGGGGTGCTGACGTTATTTCTGATCGCGGTGATCGCGGTTGGATCAGCCATTCCAGAATGGTTGCAAATTGATCCAGCCTTTCAGCAGATTATTATCCACTGCTTTTATGCGACCTCGATTGCGGCGATGGTTCATCTGGTCAACGACTTTATGCGCAATTTTGCGTCCGCCCTACAGCGCAATCATATACCAGTTTTCGCGCAGACCTTAGGCGACTTGGTCAGTTTGCTTGGCGTCCTGTTGGCGCTGGTGCTATTTGAGCTGGGCCTCTGGGCCTTGGTGGTGGGTGCGCTCTTGCGCACGCTGATGCCATTCGTGATCAACCTGCTGCATACGCGACTGATTCTACGCTCGCTCGGTCAGCGCAATCGCTGGTCTGCAGTCATTTTCAAAGATTACATGTCGATGACACCTAGTATTTTGGCGGCCAAAGCGAGCGGCCAGGTTGCACAAAGTTTACCGGCCGTTCTTATCACACGCGCGATTGGCCCCGAGGCGACCGTCGCCTTTACCGTAACGATGCGTGTGGTTCTGATGCTGCAGAGCTTCATTAACCATGCGCTGGCGGGTCTCTATGGCGCGTGTAGTCATTATTTTAGTGATCCCGAAGTTGGCAACCAACGCCGGTGCCAGACCTTGGCCCAATTAGCCCGTAGCTATTTCGTCGCAGCGGGGGTGGGCGTCTCGCTGTATGCCCTGTTCAATCATGGCTTCATCGCGATCTGGATATCGGAGACGCAGTTTGCTGGGCAGCTGTTTACCTGTCTCGCCGCATTGGCATCCTTTATTCAAGTTCGCAACAGTCTGTTTGTCGGTTTGGGCATTTCCGTGGGAGAAATTCGCGCGGTTGAATTGACCCAGTTTTTTGAACAGTCAGTCCGCATCGGCCTGATCGTTTTGGGGATCTATGCCGTTGGTCTGCTCGGCGTGCCCTTGGCAATCATCATCGCCGGCTTACTGGCGCAGTTTCGATACATCTATATTTTCCGCCGCAAGGGTGTTTTGATCGCGCAGGCACTGAGTCCGTTGCTGTGGCAATGGGCGCCGTTGGCGCTGTTACTCGCGCCGATCTATTTGGCGGCCACTTTGTTTGTTGTCGATAGCTGGCCTCGTTTTCTGAGCTACACCGCCTGCGCGGCCATCCCGTTCGGCTTGCTGGTGCTATTTTTCCTGCCGGGACTCAAAGCGCAGGTCTTCAAGGCAGTTGGGCGCCTGCCATTGCTGCCTAGAGCGGTGCAAACCACTCGCTAAATCAGTATATGATATTCGATACGATAAATATAAGATTGGTTAGACCGATCGATGCTCAGGGAAATTATAGTTTAATACAATAGTGATTAACCTAATCATAGTATGCGCCTTGGCAGGTGTTGCACTGTTGCTGGTCGTCCCCGTTATTCGCTTGCTCGAAAGTAGGCCACTGCTATCGTTATGCCCATTGGTGCTGATTTTTGTCGCGACCAGCTTTTTTTATCCAATTAGTTTTGATTGGGGTGGAATTAACATCACCGTGGTTGACGTGATCGGGCCGCTGCTGCTCTGCCTCACTTTTCCATTTGTTTTCGCGCGCTTGCGCGATGGTTGCGGACGGCACGATCTGCTGCTGTTACTGCTGTTACTGTGGTCGTGTGTTCTAGGCTTGAACTATATCCTGGGACTCCGCGCATTCGGTCTGCAGGTAGCGACCAATGAATTCAGGCCCTACTTTTATATGATCTGCATCGCGCTCTACGTGGCATCGCACGATATCGCGAGGGTCTGGCAGAAGCTCGAAAAACTGGTTCTATTCGCGGCATTCTGCCTCTCGATTGTCGCCATCATCGGGTTTATGGACGGCGGGTTTTCACGTGGCAGTCGTCCAGTTGCTTCATCCCACGCGCTGCTCATACTGCAAGCGCTGTTGATTGCGATCTTCATGCATCAGCGTGGACAGTTGCGTGCCTGGCTGATTCCGCTGGTGGTTGCGCTGCTGCCACTGTT
>CAJQJT010000332.1 GCA_905478725.1 uncultured Pseudomonadales bacterium | reverse complement strand
AGCCCTTGGGCTATTTCCCACCCCTTCGGGGCGCCTACGGCGTCCAAAATGCGTGCGCATTTTGTCGAACGGTGGTTCTTTCCAGACGAACCCGCCGGACAAATAAAAAAGCCACCCTATGGGTGGCAGATTGTGTTTGGCTGGAAGATTGTGCGATGGATTGATGAAAAGCAGCCTATCGGCTGTTTTTCACCCTTCGGGCGCCTTTGGCGTCCAAAATGCCTTCGCATTTTGTCGAACGGTGGTTCTTTCCAGACGGTCCCGCCGGACAAATAAAAAAGCCACCCTATGGGTGGCTTTTTTATTTGTTTGGTGGGCCGTGATGGATTCGAACCATCGACCAATTGGTTAAAAGCCAACTGCTCTACCGCTGAGCTAACGGCCCTTTGAAGAGGTGCGTATCATACTGACCAGCTGCCAGAATTCAAGCGTTTTTTTGATATCTGGTGGGGTCTTTTATTCCTGCCTGTTCAAAGCCTTGTCGCCGCAGTCGGCAGCTTTCGCATTTGCCGCAGGCTTGACCTTCTAAATTGGCCTGATAACAGGAAACCGTGGTGCTGTAATCGACCCCTAGAGCCATCCCGGCCTGGACGATTTGCCCCTTGGTCATGTCGATAAGAGGGGCATGAATCTTTAGCCTCTGTCCTTCTACTGCAGCTTTGGTAGCTAGGTTGGCCATGGTTTCAAAGGCTTTTATATACTCAGGGCGACAATCTGGGTAACCAGAGTAGTCGACAGCGTTAACACCAAGAAAAATATCATTGGCTCCCAATACTTCGGCCCAGCCTAAGGCAATGGACAAAAATACGGTGTTGCGAGCAGGAACGTAGGTAACCGGTATACCTGTGGTTTCAGATTCAGGTATTTCTATGCTGCTGTCGGTCAGGGCTGAGCCGCCAATACTGCCGAGATCCAATTTGACTACTTTGTGGGCGTGGACGGTCATCAATTCAGAGATTTTTTGAGCGGCAACCAGTTCTGAGCGATGACGCTGGCCATAATCGAAACTGAGGGTGTAGCAGTCATAGCCTTGGCTTTTGGCCATTGCGACTACGGTGGTGGAATCTAGCCCGCCGGATACGAGAATTACAGCTTTATTTGTCATGCTTATTACATTGTCCTGTATTAAATACTTTTTGCTTAGAGCTAGTGACCTGGTTGATCGCCAAAAATATATTTGTGGGTCTGGATCTGCATACGTAGATTGAGCTTGTCGTGCAGCATCCATTTGGCGAGTTCTGCCGGCGGCAATACGCCCTGGCTTGGGGAGAAGAGTATTTCAGCTACCCTACCCTGCAGGCCTAGTTCGTCGATTTTCATGCAGCTCCAGTCATAGTCCTGGCGATCGCAGATCACAAACTTCACTTCGTCATGGGGCAATAGATGCTCGATATTGCTGTAGAGGTTTTTCGATACTTCGCCAGAGCCTGGCGTTTTCAAGTCGACAATTTTAAATACTCGTGGATCTACATTGTCTACTGGCAGTGCACCGCTAGTTTCTAGAGAGACGCGATATCCTAAGTCACAGAGTTTTTCCAGTAGCTCTATGCATTGAGGCTGCGCTAACGGCTCGCCACCGGTAACCGTGACATATTTGGCGCCATAGTCTGCTACGGTGCTAAGAATGTCGCTGAGGGTCCATTTGCTGCCGCCTTCGAAGGCGTAGGCCGTATCGCAGTAGCCACAGCGCAATGGGCAACCGGTGAGGCGCACAAATACGGTGGGCAGCCCTACGGTGCTGGTTTCCCCCTGTAGGGAATGGAATATCTCGGTGATACGAAGTTCGGTTTCAGACATGTGATTATTTTCTGGTTGGCTAGGGCGAGGAGTTAAATGGCGAATTGCGAGTTATTAAAAATTATTCTTAAGATAACTCTGAGCTTTGCTGGCAGCACCGCCTATTCCTTTCGAGGCTTTCTCGAGTAACTTCCGAGCGCGATCTGTCTCACCCAGTTGGTGATATATTTTGCCGAGTTTAAAGGTCGCGTCCATCGCCTTGCCATGATTTGGGTGTTGCTCAACGACTAGAGTGAAGGCCTGGCGGGCCATTTCATCCTGTCCTTGAAGTAGGTAGATTTCGCCAAGCCAGTAGTAGGCGTTAGCTGTATAGGGGCTGGCTGGGTAATCAACAACGTGCTGCTTAAAGGCCAGAGCTGCGGCATTAATATCACGTTTCTTAAGCAGCAGATTGGATGCCTGTGCGTAGTTTTGCGCAATTTCTTCGGTGTTCACGGCTGGTGCAACCATCGAGACTTGAGACTGTTTATCCACAGGTACGTCTAAGGACTGTTCCACGTCACTACCAGCATCAGGTGCTCCAGCTACCACAGCTGGTGACTGGCCATCGACGCTGAGTTGCAAGTCGCTATCTGCATCCACCGCGAAGTCATCTGGCGTGGCGCCAGATAACAATGCACTGAGTCTTCGATCTAGATCCAGGTAATCATCCATTTGGCGCTGTTTAACGCGCTGCAACTCATAACTGAGCTGCTCAACTAAGCCACGTAGTTCGCGGACTTCATTTTGCATCATCTGTGACTGATTATAGCTGCCATCAGCAGGCTGAACTGTGGCCTGAACCGGAGGTTTTGGGGCGCTATAGGTTAGATCGACTACTGGTGCGGCCTGCGCTGCAACATTACTGGCTAGGGCCGGTAACAGCATAGAGGTGGCAAGTATAACGACCGGTGCAAGAGAAGATTTCATGGCGAGTAGAGGATAATCCTGTTTATAACAAATAGAGAAACGGCCAGAGTATGTCACAACCCCGGCCGCACGCTTACATCTTTTGACTTATTTAACCAGCCAAAGGATTTTTTACTTCAGTTCAACTCGACGGTTGAGGCCCCAGGCATCATCGTTGCTGCCGTAGGCTGCTGCGCGTTCTTCGCCGTAGCTAATGACTTCGATCAAACCAGGAGAAACACCCTGCAGAACGAGGAATTCTTTAACTGCATTGGCGCGTCGCTCGCCCAGCGCCATGTTGTACTCGCGAGTGCCGCGCTCATCGGCGTGACCTTCAAGGCGAACGTTGCGTGGGCTGTTCTGCAGCGCTGCTGAGTGCTCGAGCAATGCAGCACGTGACTCAGGCTTGAGCAATGCTTTGTCGAAGTCGAAATAGAATACGGTATCGGCGCTCATCACTTCGACAGTAGCGTCGTCGATAGCGGAGGTATCAACCTGGCCAGTTTGTACAGATGTATCTTCAATGTCCGTTGAGGTCTGCTGCTCTTCTACTGCTGGATTGCTACTACAACCGGTCAAAACTGCAGCTAGAAGCAGTGTACTAAGGCCAGATTTGATAAAAGATGTTTTCATTTGAAACTCCTGTTTTGCAAAGGTATTAATAATTGTAAGTTGGTAATTTTTTTATATCTATAAGTCTTTTGACTAGGCGGTCCCTAAACAATGTAACCGGGACGTTACTCAAAAAGCTTAACGCAAAAATGGTGACCATGCTGGTTCTCTTACGTCACCGCTGCTCGATGGTAAGACATAGCGCACGCCAGCATCCAATGATACAGCAGCTAGAACCCCACGGTCACCCTGTTTAGTCGCATACATTAGCATAGCCCCATTAGGCGCAACTGTCGGAGATTCGTCCAGTCGTGTCTGGGTTAGCTCAATCATTCTGCCTGTCTTAAGATCGAACGAGGCGATATGAAAAGTGTCTCGCTGACGATGCACCATGGCCATTGTCCGGCCATCGGGGGCCAAGCTTGGACGAGCGTTGTAATTGCCGCTGAATGTTAGGCGTTCAGTGGCCTTGCTGGCAATATTTAATTTATATATTTGCGGTGTGCCGCCACGATCTGAGGTGAACAGCAGATGCTTGCCATCAGGCATCCAGGTGGGTTCAGTATCAATGGCAAAGTGCCGGGTGAGACGGGAAAACTTTTTACTCTGTAAATCCAGCAAATATAACTCTGGGTTGCCATCCTTCGACAGTACCAGTGCCATCTGCTTGCCATCGGGGGACCAGGAGGGTGCGCCATTGAGCCCCGTAAAGTTGGTTAACTGTTCGCGCTTGGCGCTGACCAGGTTCTGGCGAAAGATAGCCGGACGACCAGTTTCAAAGGACACATAGGCGAGTTCTTTACCATTGGCTGACCAAGCTGGGGACATAATCGGTTCGCCGGATTCCAAGACTAATTTCTCTCGGGCACCGTCCGCATCGGCAATATTTAGCCTGTAGGTATAAACGTCGTTGGTTCGAGTGGCTGTGACATAGGCCAGCCGCGTGGAAAAGGCGCCGCGAATGCCGGTGATTTCCTCATAGACCTTATCACTGATCAGGTGAGCGAGGTCGCGCATCTGGTTGATGGTGCCACTGACTTTGTGAGTGAATACAGTTTTTTGGCCACTGACATTTAATAGGCTAAATTCTATTTGGTAACGTCCTTGGGCTATCGAACTCAGGTTGCCTGCAACCAGATATTCGGCACCCAGAAGACGCCAGTCACGGTAGTACACCTCTGAAGCTGAGCTTGGAAAGGCGAGCATATCGCGACGTTCCATGGGCGCGAACAGACCGCTGCGGGCCAGGTCGGCTTCAACAATAGCGCTAACATCCTCGGAGGACTGCACCCCGCCCATAGCAATTGGCGCTATGGCAATCTTGGTCGGCTGATCATTGCCTTGGGTCACGCGAATAATCAGTTCACTGTAGCTCGGTGAAGCCACCGCTAACATTAGCGTGACCAGCAGCCTGCTAACGATTGAGGAATTGGCGATTCTAACTGTCATTGCATCACTACCTTATAATCGGAGATCTTCGGGACTAAATGCGACATCGACCTGACGGAATTTGCGTTCAAACAAGTCCGGCTCCATGCCCTGTAATTCAACAAATTGTTCTACTTTTAAAGCTGCCTGCTCCACTGAGCGGTCAAAGGCTGTATCGCCACTGGAGGTTAGTATAGTCACTCCCACTATGCGCCCAGTGGGCACCAGTCGAATACGGATTAAGGTTTCCATACCCAGTCGTGCACTGGGGGGACGGCTCCAATTCTCCGATAGACGCTGCTGAATTAGCTGGCGATAACTGTTGGCGACACGTTCGTCTTCCTGGGCATTGATCTCGGCCTGCTCTGCAGCTACGGCTTCGGCAAACTCGGTTTCTATACGTTGGCGCTCGGCCTCTTGTTCATCTCTGAGCCGCTGCTCTTCAGCCAGACGCAACTCCTCTAGACGTTTTTTTTCACTGAGCGCTGCAATACGTTCTTGCTCACGCTTTTTATCTTCGGCCTTTTTCTGCGCGGCCAGTTTGTCGCGGCGCTGCTTGTCTTGGCGTTTTTTCGCCTCGCGCTTCTGCTTGGCTAGATCCACCTTAGGCTTT
>CAJQJT010000331.1 GCA_905478725.1 uncultured Pseudomonadales bacterium | reverse complement strand
GTCTGTGGCAGTGGGATAAAAACTCTTCCACATTTTCAATATGTGGTGTCAGAGGTGCAGGCGCCAATTTGTTTCTCCATTTACAAGTTTAGCAACATGCCGCTTTATATACTGTTTATCTGCGACTACTGAATTTAATAGTAGTCAAAAAATAATGCTCGCGAGTAAAATTTACATCGACCCTATGGTAATCTTTGCGCTTCTGAAAGCGAGGCAAACTATGAAGGCGACAATTAAGTGGGTAGACGGCGTAATGTTTCTCGGGGAATCCGGTAGTGGCCACTCTGTGGTGATGGATGGTGCTGAGGCTCAGGGTGGTCGCAATATGGGTGTCCGCCCAATGGAGATGCTGTTACTGGGCCTTGGAGGCTGTGCTTCCTTTGATGTGATGAGCATGCTGACAAAGAGTCGCCAGCAGGTGACTGATTGTCGCACTGAGGTCGAAGCCGAGCGCGTCGATGCAGTGCCCGCCGTATTTAGCAAGATCCATCTGCATTTTTTGGTTAGCGGAACCAACCTTAAAGAGACGCAGGTTAAGCGTGCAGTAGAGCTGTCGGCAGAGAAATATTGTTCAGCGTCGATTATGCTCGATGCTGCAGGTGTTGAAATGAGCCATAGCTATGAAGTGATAGAGGCCTGACCGGGCTTTTTGGCCGCACTTAAAGCTGGTGCCCAAATTATAGGCAAAAAAAAGGAGCCTAAAGGTAGGCTCCTAAAAAATCCTGAGAAGTTCTCAAAGGAAGGGGTAGGGGTAAAACTGGTCAAGACTTGCTAGTCAGCAACTCTTTAAAAATCGGTTTAACTTCAATACGCCTATAGTAGAAACCTACTGCCCATACTGCAAATGCATTTTTTGCATCGGAGTCATATCAATTTGTAATGAAGATTCTTGTTACGAACTGTGTGGGCCTGTTAAAGCTTCATTGAGCAGTTTGAGTAGGCAATCCCATTACAAAACGGCTTTTTAAAAGACAAAAAAAAGGGGCCCAAGAAGGGCCCCTATAAAAGAATCCTATAGCAAGGATTAAGAGGGGTTTGGTACAAAGCCGCTGATTTAGTGGGTCAGCGTCTTATCAGAAGTGGTGAGTTTTGGTGCTTTAACGTTCGCGAAGTCATCTTTCGCAATTGCAGCACCCGCTAATCCAGTGAATCCGATTAGTATGTATACGAGTGTCATGGTCTATCTCCGTGGGTGTTTATGGGCAAGTCGCCCTATGTGTGACAATATACGCAGACCTATGTCATAATCCAAATGCATTGTTAGCATTATTTATATACCAAATTGTAATGACCCTGAGAATACCCCATGAATCTGCAAAAACTCTCTCGCCTCGACCTTAATTTACTGGTGGCCCTGCAGGCGCTGCTGGAAGAGAAAAGTGTTACTCGTGCTGCACAGCGGCTATTTATCACTCAGCCGGCCATGAGTCGAGTGTTGCAGCGCCTGCGTCAGCAGCTCGATGACCCGTTATTTACCCGCACAGGCAATATATTAATTCCTACTCCGAAGGCGCAAGAATTACAGCTGCGGTTGCCAATGTTGCTGGATGGTATTCTCGACATGGTCACCGACGGAGAGTTTGATCCTGCTAGCTATGTTGGAGAGATCACTATTGCGGTGCCTGAATTTATTGCTATCTCCCTTGCATCCCAGTTGACAGCTCTACTAAACAAATACGCCCCGGGGGTTATTCTATCGATCTCCAGTGAGACGGATTCTGTGGCGGGAGAGTTGTCGGCGGGTGTGCTGGATTTCGCTATTGATATAAAAAGAGAGATCACCACCGAGGTAACAGCACGACACCTGGCAATCTTTAGTCCCTCGATCTGGATGCGCGAGGGACATCCCCTCGCGAAAAAGAGCCGCGTGACTCTGGATGAGATTCTTCAGTATCCCTATGTGCAGTACTATTTATTGATTGCCAAACGGGTAAGTGCTCGCACCGATGCTCGTTTTGATCGGGCCTTGCGAGAGCAGGGGCGCAGTCGCTCCAAGGCGATGGTAACTAATCAGCTGATGACGGCGATTGAAACCATCTGTGCCTCGGACTGTTTAATGGTCTCGGCGAAATTCGGTTCTGGCATGGAGCGCGAGCTCTATCGCATTGTCACCAAAGCCTATCCGGATGATCTGCCCCATGAGGGCACAGTTCCCCTAGTGCTATTGCAGCACAAGCGAACATTGGGTTCGCCGATTCATCAGTGGTTGTCGGAAAAGATTGTCGATCTGGCACGGGACATGGAAAATCCCCACGAGCCTCAGTCAATGTTGTTTGATTGAGAGATCTTTCTTTGAGAGGTGTTTAAGGGCTGTTTGATTAAGGTCTCTTTGATCAGGGGCCCTTTAATTAAAAGCTCTTTAATTAAAAGCTCTTTAGTTAAAGGCTCTTTTGATCAAAAGCTATGCGACTACGGGCCCTGCTATTAATAGAGGGTTTGACTAGAGTCTGTAGCTACTCGCCGTCATGGCGCCTGAAACCAAGGTCATCAGTTTCTTGACCGGCTTTGGAAAGGGATAGCCGCCAGCATCAAGAGCACTTTCGGCATGATGTTTTTCGTCAATCAACATCTGTTCAATCACCGCACGACTCTTGTGGTCATCCTCCGGAAGCTGATCCAAATGCTCCTGCAGATGATTACAAACCTGTTCTTCAGTGGCGGCGACAAATCCAAGACTGAGCTTGTCGCTAATTAAACCTGCAGCGGCACCAAGGCCAAATGAAGCGGCATACCAAAGCGGATTTAGCAGGCTGGTATTGCCATCAAGCTGATTAATTCGCTCTTCGCACCAGGCCAAATGGTCGATCTCTTCCGCTGCAGCCTCTTCCATCTGCTGACCCACTTCGGGCAGTTTTGCGGTCAGTGCCTGACCCTGATAGAGAGCTTGCGCGCAGACCTCACCGGCATGATTAACTCGCATCAAGCCGGCAGCATGTTTGCGTTCCTGCTCGGATAACTCACCCTCTACTGCGTCCTTGGCCGGCGAGCTACGCTGTGGCGTTGGGGCGCTGCCAGCAATCGTGCGTAGAGCTTGATCGGCTTGAACAATAAATTGGTCAAATGCAGAGAGTTTGAGTTTTGACTGGGACATAAACGGTCTTCTATCGGTCTTCTAAAAAGTGTTGGTTAGCCATTTGTTACTCAGAACTGTAGTGATTTTGGCTGCGCTTGTCTATTTTTACGCCTTGGTGGGCTGATCAGTCTTCTTGATAAAGATAAATGGCAGATAAAACAAGGCAAAGAAAACCATCGCCAGCAATTCGCCCACCAATATATACAGCGGCCATGGCCCAAGTAGGTCGAGAATAGATGCGTTGCCCGGCTTGTGCATCAAATACAAGTAGTTCGCACCCATCAGCAGATTAAGTCCATAAAGTGCAAGTGAATAGACATTCACCCAGCCAAAGGTAATCAGGATTCCTTTGAGGCGCGGATACATCTGGAAGGCAAAGATATTATGTATCACCAGCACCACCAGACCGCCGTGGACAATCCAGTATTTAAAAAACTCATTGCTCGGAAAACCCACATAGAGATCCGGGGTTAGCATGGCCTGTATGGTGCCAGCCATAACCAAAAAGTAGATCACTTCTAGGCGCCGTTGATTGGGGCGCCAAAATAGCAGTGGTGCCAATATGGCAAACAGATTACACAGGGATATGGGCAGATCAATCAGCAGATTAAACCGATTGAAGTAGATTTTAATCGCGCTAAAAACAACGACAGTGATCATTAAGAAGATCGACACCCGTCGGCTAAAGAGAAGATTCTGCCGCTCATCAAAATTGCGGATACACCAGACCGTTGCCAGCATGCAGAGTGCAAACACAGTCAGGGCGCCGAGATGTTGCGGCCCAAATGAATGGAACTCAATCTCGACGCTGAGAAACTGCTGCCACAGAGTCATGTTGCTATTAGCCCTGCTGCTCGCGCTCTATGGCGCGCCAGGCAATATCCGAACGCTTGTAGAGGTCCTTGAAATCGACAGCGGCTGCCAGCTGATAGGCTGCCTGCTGTGCTTCAGCAACCGAATTGCCCAGTGCCGTGGCACAGAGTACACGACCGCCATTAGTGACAACCTGACCGTCCTTAAGCGCCGTGCCCGCGTGAAATACTTTGGCGCTCTCTCCGTTACCAATGGAGCCGGTGCTCTCAGGATCGAGACCGGTGATAGCATCGCCTTTGGTATAGCTACCGGGATAACCACCGGCGGCCAGAACTATACCCACCGCAGGACGCGGATCCCAACTTGCCTGCTCTGAATCCAAGGTGCCATCCAATGCTGCCAGGCAGTGGCTGACTAGGTCGGATTTTAAACGCATCAAGATTGGCTGGGTCTCGGGATCGCCAAAGCGACAGTTATATTCAATTACCTTGGGCGTGCCATCGGCCATGATCATCAGTCCGGCGTAAAGGAAGCCGGTGTAATCATTGCCTTCGTCGGCCATGCCTTTAACCGTTGGGTAAATCACCTCGTCCATGATGCGCTGATAAATCACATCGTCGACCACTGGTGCAGGAGAGTAAGCCCCCATGCCGCCAGTATTAGGCCCGGTATCGCCATCGCTGGCACGTTTGTGATCTTGGCTGGTGGCCATGGGCAAAACGTTTTTACCGTCTACCATGACAATAAAACTCGCCTCTTCACCGTCGAGAAACTCTTCAATAACCACTCGATGACCAGCTTCGCCAAAGGCATTGCCAGCCAGCATATCTTTCACCGCAGCTTCCGCTTCGGCAATTGTCATGGCGACAATCACACCTTTACCCGCGGCCAAACCGTCGGCCTTAATCACAATTGGCGCGCCTACTTTTTGCAGGTAGGCCAAGGCTTCATCTATGTCGGTAAAGTTCTGGTAATAACCGCTGGGAATATTTTGACGCAACAAAAAATCTTTGGTGAAGGCTTTTGAACCCTCAAGTTGCGCGGCGCCTTTGGAGGGGCCAAATATGGGCAGCTGACGCTGGTTAAAGAAATCGACAATACCGTCCACCAATGGCTGCTCTGGGCCGACAATGGTCAGGCCAACATTATTGTTAGCCGCGAAATCAGCCAGTGCTGCGAAATCATCTATACCCAGAGCGATATTTTCCACCTTGGCTTCTCTGGCGCTGCCGGCATTACCCGGAGCCACATAGACAGTTTCCACTTCGCTGCTCTGCGCGGCTTTCCATGCTAGAGCGTGTTCGCGACCACCTGAGCCAATAACCAATACATTCATTTGTTTAAATCCAAAGTCAAAAAATAATGGCGCAGATTGTAGCAGAGTAAACCGCTAAATATGCTGTAATAGGGGCCTGAGTTAATTCCCGATTAGAGGACCTACTCTGCGGTTAGTAGCCGTACCTAAATAATCAAAATAAAAGGACATTCCTATCATTCAGCCCATCATCTACTGGTTCCGCCAGGACCTGCGCCTTGCAGACAATCCCGCACTAGCTGCTGCCTGTGAATCTGGCGTGGTTATTCCTGTGTTTATCTTCGACGAGAGCAGCGAGCAGGATTGGACTCTTGGTGGTGCCAGTCGCTGGTGGTTACATCATGCACTGCAGTCGCTGGATAAAAGTCTTGGCGGTAAGCTGAATATTTATACAGGCAATGCCCTGGCGATTCTCTCGGATCTCAGTACCCAAATGTCGGCGAAAGCGGTTTATTGGAATCGCTGTTATGAGCCGCGAAGCATCGAGCGCGACGCCAATATTAAGTCTAGCCTAAAAGAGGCGGGACTCGACGTGCAGAGCTTTAATGGCTCTCTGCTATGGGAGCCTTGGCAGGTACTGAAAAAAGATGGGACCCCCTATAAGGTCTTTACTCCCTATTATCGCAGAGGCTGTCTGCAAAAGGTCGCGCCGAGAAAGCCACTGCCTGTGCCTACGGCTATGAATTTGGTTAAGGCGGATAACAGCTTGGCTGTCGAAGATCTGTCCCTATTGCCGACTATCCGCTGGGATAAAAAACTGCATGGTGATTGGGATATCAGCGAAGACGGTGCTAGAGATCGCTTAGATGATTTTGTCTTTAACGGCATCCAAGATTATCGCGAAGGCCGCAATTTTCCCAACAAGAAAAATGTCTCACGCCTGTCGCCCTATTTTCACTTCGGTCAGATGTCGGTGAATACCGCCTGGTACGCAGCCAACGATGCGGCAGCCTTAATAGACAATGAAAGCAATCTGGATACTTTTTTGAGTGAACTGGGATGGCGCGAGTTCTCCTATTATCTGCTCTACCATTTCCCCAAATTACCCACAGACAATTTGCAGCAACGGTTTAATGTTTTCCCTTGGGCTGCCAATACCGACACCGAGCTCAAGGCTTGGCAAAAAGGTAAAACTGGTTATCCCCTAGTGGATGCTGGTATGCGTGAACTCTATGACACCGGCTATATGCACAACCGTGTGCGCATGGTGGTGGGTTCATTTATGGTGAAGAATCTGCTGATTCATTGGCACAGTGGCGAGCGCTGGTTTTGGGACTGTCTGGTGGATGCGGATCTGGCGGCTAATAGCGCAAGCTGGCAGTGGATCGCCGGTTGCGGTGCTGATGCAGCGCCGTTTTTTCGGATCTTTAACCCCATCACTCAGAGTGAAAAATTTGATAAACAGGGTGACTATATTCGTCGCCATGTCCCTGAGTTGGCAGAGATGCCGGCCAAGTATATTCATGCGCCCTGGTTGGCACCGGCGGAGATTCTGGCTGCGGCGGGAGTGGAAATTGGCACTGACTATCCAGCGCCGATTATCGATATTAAAGAGTCTCGAGAGAGAGCTCTGGCGGCCTTTAAAATGACCAAGAACGATGTGCTCTAAAGATAAAAAATATCTATTGGCTAGCGCATGAGTTAGGTTCTAAAAAGGAAAGGTTGTAAAAAGGAAACGTACTAGAAGTTACGTGCTAGAAGTTACGTGCTAGAAGTTAGGCGCTTGTACGGGCAGGGATTTTGTTTTCTGACAAGGCAAAAATGCACGCAGGGAGGAAGCTTATATTTATAAGCGACCGACTGAGTACATTTTTAACGCCGTCAGAAGACAAAATAACCAGCGTACTAGTGCCGAAAGTGACGCATTCCGGTAAAGACCATCGCCATGCCATGTTCGTTTGCGGCGGCAACCACCTCATCATCACGCATTGATCCACCGGGCTGAATCACACAGCTGATGCCAGCAGCGGCTGCATTATCAATACCGTCGCGGAAGGGGAAGAAGGCGTCTGATGCCATTACCGCACCTGCCACTTCAAGCCCTGCATGCTCGGCTTTAATGCCAGCAATACGCGCGGAATTAATACGACTCATCTGGCCAGCGCCGACACCTACGGTACGGTTATCTTTGGCATAAATGATCGCGTTAGATTTGACCATCTTGGCGACTTTCCAGGCAAACATCATATCGGCCATTTCGTCATTGCTCGGTACGCGATCACTGACAACTTTAAGATCTTTCTCTGCAACCATGCCGTTATCGCGATCCTGAATTAACAGGCCACCGTTAACACGCTTGTAGTCAAAGTCCTGTGGTCGCTCAGTACCCCAGGTTCCGCACTCCAGCAGACGTACATTCTTTTTCGCGGTGATCACAGCAACCGCTTCTGCAGATACCGAGGGAGCAATAATCACTTCAACAAATTGCTTATCACAGATATCCGCAGCAGTGGCTGCATCCAACTCACGGTTAAACGCAATAATGCCACCGAAAGAGGATTCTGGGTCCGTGGCAAATGCCAGCTGGTAGGCCAGTTTAATATCCGTAGCCACGGCAACACCGCAGGGATTGGCATGCTTGACGATAACACAGGCCGGTTGATCAAATTGCTTTACACATTCCAGAGCAGCGTCTGTATCGGCAATATTGTTAAAGGATAATTCTTTACCCTGTAACTGCTTGGCGGTGGCAACACTGGCTTCAGTGGGATTGGCTTCGATATAGAATGCCGCTTTCTGATGCGGGTTTTCACCGTAGCGCATCTCTTGCGTCTTGTAGTACTGAACGTTAAAAGTGTTCGAGAAATTGCGCGCTTGGTTCTCAATATCACGGGCACCAAAGTAGTTGGCGATCATGCCGTCGTAGGCCGCAGTGTGCTCAAAGGCTTTAACCATTAACTGATAGCGAGTGCTGTAGTCCAGCTGACCATCATTGGCAGACATCTCATCCAGTACGGCTTGGTAGTCGCTGGCGTTGACCACTATGGCCACGTCTTTGTGGTTTTTAGCCGCTGAACGAACCATGGTCGGGCCGCCGATATCAATGTTCTCAATCGCAGTTGGCAATGTGCAGTTGGGGTCGGCAACAGTCGCGGCAAAAGGATAGAGGTTAACCACCACCATATCGATGGGCTTGATGCCGTGCTCGGCCATCACTTCATCGTCGGTACCGCGGCGTCCGAGAATACCGCCGTGAACTTTCGGGTGCAGCGTCTTGACGCGACCGTCCATCATTTCGGGAAAACCGGTGTAATCGGATACTTCGGTGGCTGCAATATCGTTTTCTCGAAGCAGGCGAAAGGTACCGCCAGTGGAGAGTATTTCAGTACCCTGTGCGGTGAGTGCACGGGCAAAGTCGACAATGCCGGTTTTGTCAGAAACGCTGATTAAGGCGCGTGAAACTTTTTTCAGGTCGCTCATAGAGTCCTCAATGAAGATTACAGAAGGTCGTATTGTTTTAATTTTTTACGTAGGGTGCCGCGATTAAGGCCGAGAGTTTCCGCGGCCCTACTTTGATTTTGTCTGGTGTAAGCCATGACTGCTTTGAGCAGCGGTGGTTCGACTTCGGCCATCACAATATCGTAGAGATCGTGAGTTGCTTGACCGTCGAGATCGGAAAAGTAGCGTTGCATAGCTTCGGTAACACTCTGTTGCAGAGACTGCTGTTTGCTGGTCGGATCTTTGGGTGGAGAGCCAGTGCCGGTCTGTGCGTACTTCATGCCGCTAATTCCTGAAAAATATGGGGTTGTTGGAAGAACTGTTGCAACAGCTGTTGCTGTTCAAGGTGATCTTCAATTTTGTTAAAATGGCGGGCAAATTCCTTCCCACCTGGCAGCACACTGAAGTACCAGCCGATATGTTTGCGGGCAATTTTTACCCCAGCAAAGGCACCGTAAAATTCATGCAGTGCCAGCAGGTGGCGGCAGACCACCAGACCAATTTCTTCGGTGGACGGTTTAGCTGAGGCTTCGCCATATTCGAGAAAATGGTTTATTTGATTAAAGATCCAGGGGTTACCCTGAGCGCCCCGTCCGATCATCACCGCGGCAGCGCCGGTGTGCTCTAAAACAGCCAGGGCTTTTTCTGGCGTGGTGATATCACCATTGGCGATCACTGGAATCGACAGCGCCTCGACCACATTGGCTATGGTGTCGTATTCAACCTCTTTGACAAAGCGACAGGCCCGGGTGCGACCATGAATTGCTAGAGCGGCAATGCCAGCGTCTTCAGCAATTTTGGCAATGGTCACCGCGTTGCGATTTTGCCGGTCCCAACCAGTACGGATTTTTAGGGTGACGGGAACGTCGACACTGTCGACCACAGCGCGAAGAATATCCTGCACCAGATCCGGATGTTGCAGCAGCGCCGATCCGGCGGCTTTTTTGAGAACTTTTTTGGCCGGGCAGCCCATATTGATATCAATAATTTCAGCGCCCTGCTGAACATTAAAGCGCGCCGCTTCAGCCATCATTAAAGGATCATAGCCAGCAATCTGAACCGATCGCGGTGCTGGTTCATCGGCAAACTGAATACGCAGTTTAGATTTTCTGCTGGACCAGGTGCTGGGATCTGCAGCGACCATTTCAGATACCACCATACCCGCACCCATCTCGCGGCAGAGCTGACGAAAGGGCAGATCAGTGACACCGGCCATAGGTGCCAACACTGTCTTTCGATTGATCTGGTAGGGGCCGATATTGAACACATTTGCCTCGGGTTTAATGGGCTGGGCTTAAAGGCCGACAATGATACCCTGAGATTAGCTGATTAAAAAGTGATCAATTGAAAAACGGCGGTTTATTATTCTGTCAGCTCGACAGAATAGTTGGTCGCCTCTGTGCCTGGGTCGACGAGACTGAAGTTAACCCTCCTTTGTTTGCCTTTGGGAATCAACTTAGGCTTTTCTGTCAGGCTCTGCTCGTTGGTCGGTAAATATTGTTGGGCTAAAAAAATTCGCTCGGCGACGGGCTGGCTTTCCATGTCGGAAAATTTCAGAGCAATTTTGGGGTAGGGTTGGTCGAACAGCGCACGGTTCTCGATAGTCAGATCCACGGTTAGGGCGCCAGGCTGATTTGGGTCTGAGCGGACAGTGAATTGTCTGACGGCGAGCTTATTTATATCGCGAAATAACTCAACTGTGCAGCCGCTGTAGTGGCAGAACTGGATCAATGGTTTGCGATAGGCTTCAGTCTGGCTTAGCTCGCGGCTAAAAAAGTAGCTGTATTGTGCCGCTAGCAATGTTGCACCAATTAAGATCACTATTAACTTCGGGATAATCCTGCTGGGTTTCGTATCTTTTATGGCAGTCTGCTGCTGACCAAATTCACGGTGTAACAGCTCGGTCATAACTGGAAGTTTATTGGTGTCTTCAGATTGGTCAATGCTCACCGGTTGGGCAGTGATTTCATGGTCGCTGGCATTAAATACAGTCATGCACTTTCCGCAGCGTACCATCCCGCCGGCCGCTGCTAGCTGCTCTTGGGTAAGGCGAAATTTGGTGGCGCAGTCAGGGCAGGCGGTAGCGAGTTGTGACATGATTTTTCCAGCTGGTGTTTTGCTGAGTTTAGCAGTATCGAGTGGCTGTCGCTTCGCGACTCAAACTATTAATGCACTGAGCTTTTTTGTTGCTCAGGTTTTTCTCCGCTCAAGCTGTCTTGCGCGCAGCCAGCTGCGCCCATTCGGTTTCGATCGTCGGGTCATCAAAGCTAAAGTTGGCGAGATAGGGTTGCGATACCGCTTCAATTTGATGCTCGAGCAACCCCGACAGGCAGATCAAACCATTACTTTCGGTCAATGCTGCGAGTTTCGGGGCCAGTTCAATTAAGGGCGCGGCAAGAATATTGGCTAACATGGTCTGTCCAATAGTGTCGCTTGGAAGGTCTTCAGGTAGGTAGGTGCTAATGCGCTCGGCAGCTATATTGTTGCGCTCGGCATTGTCGCGAGTGGCCAGCAACGCTTGAGGGTCGTTGTCTACAGCAATCACTTTCTCCGCACCCAGCAGCAGGGCAGCTATACCCAAAATACCAGAACCGCAGCCGTAGTCGATCACTGTCTGCCCAGTCAAATCCTGCTTGTCGAGCCAGCGCAGGCAGAGGTGAGTGGTGGGGTGACTGCCGGTGCCAAAGGCGAGGCCGGGGTCGAGGCTGAGGTTGATGCCTTCAGGGTCTGGCGGTGCAATCCAGCTGGGGCAAATCCACAGACGTTCACCGCATTTCATTGGAGAGAAATATTTCTTCCATTCCTGAGACCAGTCTTTGTCTTCTAGTTGTTGCCAGCTCTGCTGCAGTGGCTGCGCCGTGAGCTGCTCGAGCTGTGCTGATGTTTGCACTGTATCTGTATCGTCGGCAAACAGGGCTTTGATGATGCAGTTGTCCCACAGTGGTGTCTCGCCAACGCCGGGTTCCAAGATAGGCTGGTCGGCGGCGTCTTCAAGGGTCACTGAAACGGCGCCCAGTTCGAGCAGTGCATCTTCAATTGCACTACTGGCATCACGGGTGCTAGCGACAATCAGCTGGAGCCATTGCATGGGAGGAGCCTAATTTGGAAAGCGAGTTAGATAAAACGCCGGGCTGTAAATTACAGCCCGAGTTTTTTCTCAAGATAATGGATGTTGACGCCGCCTTTCTTGAACTCAGGATCGCGAACTAGGTCCTGGTGTAGTTCAATATTGGTTTTTATACCGTCAATCATCATTTCGTCTAACGCGTTGCGCATACGCGAAAGCGCTGAATCCCGGTCACGACCATAGGTAATAATCTTACCAATCAGGGAGTCATAATTCGGTGGCACGCGGTAGCCGTTGTAGATGTGGGAATCCACCCGCACGCCGTTACCGCCAGGAGCATGATAGGAGGTGATAGTGCCGGGCTGGGGCATAAAGGTCACCGGATCTTCAGCGTTAATTCGGCACTCAAAGGAGTGGCCGCGGAAGATCACATCTTTTTGGGTAAAGCTAAGGGGCCGGCCACTGGCGATCAGCAGCTGCTCTTTAACGATGTCGATTCCGGTAATCATCTCCGAAACAGGATGTTCAACCTGAACTCGAGTGTTCATCTCGATAAAGTAAAAGCCGCCATCTTCATAGAGAAATTCAAAAGTACCGGCGCCGCGATAGCCGATTTCAATACAGGCCTTGGTGCAGCTTTCAAACACTGCCTGGCGTGCCTCTTCGGGAATGCCGGGAGCCGGAGCTTCTTCCAAAACCTTCTGGTGACGTCGCTGTAGTGAACAGTCGCGATCGCCCAGATGAATGGCATGACCCTGGCCGTCGGAGAGTACCTGTACTTCAACATGGCGTGGGTTCTGCAGGAACTTCTCCATGTAAACAGTGCCATCACCAAATGCAGCTTCAGCCTCGGATTTGGTAATTGCCACGGAGTTAACCAGTGTTTCTTCTTTTTCAACAATGCGCATGCCGCGACCACCGCCCCCTGAGGCGGCTTTGATGATAACCGGATAGCCAATTTTCTTGGCCATTGCGCGAAGCGCTGCCGGGTCATCATTCAGTGGGCCGTCGGAGCCGGGTACAGTGGGAACGCCAGCAGCTTTCATCGCCTTAATGGCGGCAACCTTGTCGCCCATGATGCGAATGCAGCCAGCAGTTGGTCCGATAAATACAAAACCGCTATTTTCAACTTGCTCCGCAAAGTCAGCATTTTCTGCAAGGAAACCATAACCTGGATGGACGGCTGTTGCGCCGGTCACTTCCATGGCGCTGATAATGGCCGGAATATTCAAATAGCTTTTTGCTGAAGGGTTAGGGCCGATGCAGATTGACTGGTCAGCCAACATGACATGTTTGAGATCGGCGTCCACTTTGGAGTGAACAGCGACGGTCTTGATGTCTAGTTCTTTACAGGCGCGCAAAATGCGCAGAGCAATCTCGCCGCGGTTTGCGATCAGGACTTTTTCGAGCATGATTTTATCCCTGGCTACAATTAAACGATGGTGAACAGTGGCTGATCATATTCGATAGGCTCGCCGTCTTCGGCAAGTATGGCGCCAATGGTGCCTGCTCTATCGGCTTCGATCTGGTTCATCATTTTCATGGCTTCGAGTATGCAGAGCACGTCACCGGCTTTTACGGAGCTGCCAACTGTAACAAAGGCAGCGGAATCTGGTGAGGGCGATGCGTAGTAGGTGCCAACCATTGGCGACTTAACGACATGTCCAGCCAGTTCGTCAGGAGTCGTGGCTACAGGAGCGGCAGCTGCAGGGGCTGCTACTGGTGCAGGAGCTGCCGGTTGTTGGGCAACTGGTGCCGGGGCAGCATAAGCCTGCATTGGGACGCCGCGACTGATGCGTACGGAATCTTCACCTTCGGTAATTTCCAGTTCATTGATGTTCGACTCTTCGAGTAGTTCAATGAGTTTTTTTACTTTACGAATATCCATGTAGTTTTCTCTTTCTTAAATGAATTTTTAAATTAGGTTTAAAGCCGATATCAAAAGCTTAGTTTAGCTTGCCGAGCGCTGCTTGCAGGGCTAACTGGTAACTGTTCGCACCGAAGCCGCAAATTACGCCTTCAGCAATATCAGAAAAATAGGAGTGGTGACGAAATGCCTCTCTGGCATGAACGTTGGAGAGGTGTACTTCGATAAACGGAATTTCAACACCGAGTAGCGCATCGCGCAGGGCAATGCTGGTATGAGTAAAGGCCCCGGGATTGATGATAATAAAATCGACAGCTTCGTCGCGTGCGTCGTGGACTCTCTGGATTAGCTCAAATTCAGCGTTGCTTTGCAGTGTCGCAAGGCTATGTCCGGATTCCGCTGCCTGGCTAACCAAGGCGGCATTGATTTGCTCAAGAGACGCGGCGCCATAAATTTCTGGCTCACGAGAGCCGAG
>CAJQJT010000330.1 GCA_905478725.1 uncultured Pseudomonadales bacterium | reverse complement strand
ACCGTCTGAATTGCCGATGATTATCGAGCGCAGTCGGGCTATGGATGTGCGGCCGAATATTGGTATCCGCATTAAAATGGTGTCTCAGGTCAGCGGCCACTGGAATTCGACCAGTGGTGATCGCAGTATCTTTGGCCTCACCGCAAGCCAGTTGGTGGCGGTGGTCGACAGCTTGCGCGAGGCACAAATGCTCGACTGCCTAAAACTGATGCACTGTCACCTCGGTTCGCAAATACCCAGCCTCAGCGATATTCAGGCTGGCGTAGTCGAGGCCTGTCGCTACTATATAGATTTGGTGCGGGAGGGTGCGGCACTCAGTCATATTGATTTTGGTGGCGGGCTGGCGGTTGACTACACTGGTGCTAAGAGCAGTGATGACCAGAGTCGCAACTACAGTCTTGAAGACTACTGCCAAACCCTTGTAAATACGGTCAAGACGACTCTGGATGCGGAGCAGATCGCCCATCCAATTATAGTCACCGAGTCCGGTCGCGCTCTGGTTGCCTACTCCTCGGTACTGTTGTTTAACGTTCTCGATACCACCAAATTTGAGTCTACCGAGCAGCTGCCTGCAGAGCCGCTTGAGCACCAGTTGTTGACACAGTTGCGCAGCGTTGTCGAAGGGCTCAATGAGCAGACAGTTGAGCAGTGCTACGAGGATATTCACCGCTACCGCGAGCAAATTCGCGATGGCTTTAACCAGGGGCAGATCGACCTGCGCTGTCGTGCTCACGCGGAAAATATCTTTCTCGACACACTGCACAGTATTGCTGCGCTGTTGGATACCATGGTCGAAGTACCAGCGCTAATGGCCGATCTCAAGCTCTCTCTGGCGGATATCTACTACGGTAATTTCAGCCTCTTTCAGTCGCTGCCAGATATCTGGGCAATCGATCAGCTATTTCCGGTTATGCCGATTCACCGCCTCGCTGAAGAACCCACCAGGCAGGCTGTGCTAGCGGATATTACCTGCGATTGCGATGGCAAAATCGATCAATTTATCGGCCTCTCCAAGGCCGCGAAAACACTGCCGTTGCATCCCTTAAAAGCGAGCGAAGAATATTATCTCGGGGTGTTTTTGGTGGGCGCCTATCAGGAAACTCTGGGGGATTTACACAATCTGTTTGGCGACACCAATGTGGTCAGCGTCAGGCTCAATCGCGACGGCAGCTTTGATTTTGTCAAAGAGATTCATGGTGACACCATTGCCGACGTGCTCAGCTACGTGGAGTATCAGCCTCGCCAAGTGGAATTAAATTATCGCAATACGGCTGAGCGCGCAGTGCGGGAAGGGCGTATCACAGCGGCTGAGCGCCAGCAGATGATCAAGGCATTTAAAGCCAGCATGCAGGGCTACACTTATTACGAACGCGAACATTAGGGAGCAGGACATGGCAAAAGTATTGATTATTGGTGCTGGTGGAGTGGGCCAGGTTGTGGTGCACAAATGTGCTCAGTTACCCGAGCTGTTTAGCGAGATTGTGTTGGCTAGTCGGACATTGCACAAGTGTGACAAAATTGCTCAGCAGGTGGCTGATAAGTATCAGCGCACTATTGAGACCGCTCAGGTCGATGCCGACAAGGTGCCGGAGTTGGTGGCGCTGATAAACCGGGTGAAACCGGCAATGGTGATCAATGTGGCGCTGCCCTATCAGGATCTGACGATTATGGATGCCTGTCTCGAAGCCGGGGTCAACTATTTGGATACCGCCAACTACGAACCCCTGGATACGGCTAAATTTGAATACAGCTGGCAGTGGGCCTACCAACAACGTTTTGCCGATGCCGGCTTGATGGCATTGCTCGGCTGCGGTTTTGATCCCGGCGCCACCAATATGTTTACCGCCTATCTGGCGAAACATTATTTCGACGAGATCCACTATCTCGACATTATCGATGTCAATGGTGGCGATCACGGCTACCCCTTTGCCACCAACTTTAATCCCGAGATCAATATCCGTGAAGTCACGGCGGACTGTCGTCACTGGGAAAATGGCGAGTTTGTCACTACTCCAGCCATGTCCACCCAACAGCGATTTACCTGCCCTGAAGGAGTTGGCAGTTTTGATATCTATCGTATGTATCATGAAGAGCTGGAGTCACTGACCAAACACTTTCCAACAATCAAAAAAGCCCAGTTCTGGATGAGCTTTGGTGACAGCTATCTCAAACATCTTGAGGTGCTGGGTAATGTCGGCATGACCGGCATTGAAGCGGTGGAGTTTCAGGGGCAACAGATTGTGCCGATTCAATTCTTAAAGGCACTGCTGCCAGACCCTTCGACCCTAGGGCCACGCACCCATGGCAAGACCTGCATTGGCTGCGTGGTGCGCGGCATCAAGGAGGGGCGCGAGAAAACTGTCTACCTTTATAATATTAAAGATCATCAGGACTGTTATCAGGAAGTGCAGTCTCAGGCGATCTCCTACACCACAGCAGTGCCGGCCATGATCAGTGCCAAGCTGATGCTCGAAGGCCTGTGGATGCAACCCGGGGTCTGGAACATAGAGCAGATGGATCCAGATCCCTTTATGGCGGCAATGAATCAATATGGATTGTCTTGGACGGTGATTGAAGAGCCGGGGTTTGATCTGCTGTAACTATGGCGCTTTACTAATAGCTTTTTTCCAAGATGACCTGTGTGAGATTGATGGTGGTTAGACAACTATGACGAAACAATCTGTAATAAAAAGTAATAGCTTCCATAACTTTGACCCCTCGCGGGTTCCGTCGCCCTGCTATGTGGTGGATGAAGTGGCGATTGAGAATAACCTGCGCATTTTGCAGCGCGTGCAACAGGAGTCGGGAGCCAAAGTACTGCTGGCCTTAAAAGCTTTCTCTATGTTTAGTTTGGCTCCTTTAATTGACCGCTATCTCAGTGGCACCTGTGCCAGTGGACTGTTTGAAGCTCGCCTCGGCTACGGCGAATACGGCGGTCAGGTGCACACATTTTGCGCCGCCTATAAAGAGGAAGAGCTGTCCGAGATACTGTCTATTTCGGATCACCTGGTGTTTAACTCCTACGGTCAGTGGCAACAGTTTCAAGCGCTGATTCAGAAGGCCAAACAGCAGCGTCCTGAACTGCAATTTGGACTGCGGATCAATCCGCAACACTCGGAAGGTGCGACGCCGTTATACGATCCCTGCGCACCCTTTTCACGCCTGGGTATCACCCGTAATGAACTCTCTGGCCACAGCCTCAACGGCATCAGTGGAGTGCATTTTCATACCCTCTGCGAACAAGATTTTGCGCCCCTGGATCGTACCCTAGAGGTAATTGAGCAACAGTTTGGCGATCTGTTGTACAAGATGCAGTGGGTGAATTTTGGCGGTGGCCACCATATTACTCGCGAGGGTTATCCTGTGGATGCGCTGATCAAACGCATTGTCGATTTCCAAAACAAATATTCAGTGCAGGTTTATCTGGAGCCCGGTGAGGCGGTTGCACTGCACAGCGGCGTGTTGGTCAGCGAGGTGTTGGATTTGACTTACAACGGAATGGATCTGGCGCTAGTCGACAGTTCGGCGACCTGCCATATGCCCGACACATTGGAAATGCCCTATCGTGCGGAGATATTTGGTGCTGGGGAGCATGGCGAAAAGGCGCATACTTACCGGATTGGCGGACAGACTTGCCTGGCCGGTGATGTAATGGGAGATTACAGCTTCGACAAGCCGCTGCACATTGGCCAACGGCTGATGTTTGATGATATGGCCCACTACACCATGGTCAAAACCAACACCTTTAATGGTATTGGTCTGCCAGCCATCGCCATCTGGAATTCGGACACTGACCAAGTCAGCCTGATCAAAGAATTTGGTTATGATGACTTTAAAAATCGTCTCTCCTAACCGCCTTATTAGTAGCCTTAAACACCATTGCGCAGTCAATCTAAAATAAAGAGCAGAGCATGTCAGAATTTGATCAATTAGTGGCTCCGGGTTACCCGGTCTTTCTCGGCTCAGAATTTAAGCAGCCAGAACCGGATAAAGCCTTTTTTCATATTTTGCCGATTCCCCTAGAGGAGTCCGTCTCCTATGGTGGCGGCACTGCCGAGGGCCCAGCAGCCATTCTCAAGGCTAGCTGGCAGCTGGAAACTTGGGACGGTAAAAGTGAGCCCAGCCAGCGCGGCATTTACACTCATCCGCCAGTGGATGTCAGCGGCACTGCCGAGCAGGCCGTACAGCGCATAGCTGAAGCCACTACAGCGCTGGTCAAGGCGGGCGGGTTTCCAGTGGCCTTGGGCGGTGAGCACACCGTGACCTACGGTATTATTAAAGGCCTGATCGATGCGGGACTGGATAATTTTGGCGTGGTGCAGATCGACGCCCACGCCGACTTGCGGGACGCCTACGAGGGCAATCCCTATAGTCATGCCTCGGTGATGAAGCGCATAGTTGATCTGGATATTCCCGTTTTTCAATTGGGCGTGCGTGCACTCTGCCGAGAGGAGATGGATATTCGTAAACTCCACGGCGTCGGGCATTTGGATGCAGATATTTTAGTGCCGAAAAATATCTATTCGATCGACCTGCCGGATGACTTCCCAGATTATGTGTTCTTTACTCTGGATATAGACGGCATGGATCCGACTATTTTTCCCTCCACAGGTACACCGGTTCCCGGCGGTTTGGGCTGGTATCAGACTCTGGCGCTATTTGAATCTGTAGTCAAAAAGCGCACTGTAATCGGCATGGATATTATGGAATTCTCCCCCATTGACGGCTTCCATGGCTATGAATTTTCCGCGGCGCTGCTAGCCTATAAAATGATGGGAATAGTGGAGCGCGAGGCGTTTAGATAGCGCCTTGATAGATAGCGCCTTAACAGAGAGCGCCCTAGCAGCTGGCGCTCGATTAGACTCCTACTCTAGTTATTAAACTCATCCGCCCAAACTGGACTGGCTGATGAACTAGCATTAGGTGCATACACTCTGACGTAATCAACTTCCATCTCATCTTTGGTAAAGCTGCTGGCGATATTGGGTTCTATGGCAAAATTCAGCAGCAGGTACTGATCGGCGTCGAAGGGCCAGGTAGCTGAATTTTTGTCGTTTGGTGCATAGGTGTAATGTTCAACACCATCGACACTAAAGATCATCCGGTCGGCATTCCAATCCAGTGAGTAGACATGGAACTCGGTTGAAGCTGTGGCTATATACTGACCGTCCACGTTAACTGTGCCACCGGAGCTGGAAGGCGTATGCAGGGCGCTGGAAATATAATTCTGATTGTTTCCCCAGTGCTCCATGATGTCGATTTCTCCAGAAGCTGGCCAGCCAACAGTGCCAAAGCCCTGAGTCTGCCAATAGCCGCCGTTCTCGTCAATGTTTTTGCCCAGTGTCCAGATCGCCGGCCAGGTGCCAAAGCCCTGAGGCAGCTTGGCTCTTACGTCGACTCGCCCATAGGTAAAGGCATACTTCGAGTTAAGCCGCGCTGAGGTGAACTGCTTAGTGCGATCTTGATCGGTAAAACTCTCTCTTATGGCGACAATTTTCAATGTGCCGTCACTGACATAAGAATTTTCGATACGATTGGTGTAATGCTGTATTTCGCCGTTGTACCAGCCATTGCCATCGGGCAGGCGGGTTTGATGAAACCATTTTTCCGAATCTATAGCCTGGGGGCCAGCAGGGGTGGCGGGGCTAGCGGCAACAACTGTGACTGTTCGAGTTGCGGTAGCTGAATTGCCTGACTCATCAGTAGCTGTGTAAGTAATAGTGTAAACACCTACTGCATCGTCAATTGTTCCTGAGGTGATCGCTGTCACGCTCCCATCAACGGCGTCAGTGGCTTTTGCGCCTGAATCCGTATAGCTGCTGCCCTGCTCAATGGTCAGGTTGAGAGAACCTATAACCGTGATCACTGGTGGAGTGGTATCAGTTGGTGTGACTATGGGCTCTGGGCTGGACTGAATTGAGCCACCACCGCCTCCACCGCAGGCCAATAGACCGCCGAATATAATTGTCGTTGTCAGCCCAGAAAGTCGCAGCGCATTGCTGCGCAACCAGTTTGTTTTCATCGTCATAGAAATCTCTTATTTATTATTTGTTTTAGCACCGCTCTCTTGTCTCTATTCTGTACCAAAGTACCTATCTAATGCGAGCACCCTGAGCCAAGCGGTCGTATAGGCGGGATGATTGGGTAGGTATATGTACCCATTTTTCCCCAAATTGGATTAATGCTGTCCCTGCCACAGCCTTAACTGTTTTGCTACAATGCGCCGCGTTCCCAGAAGGTTTACCCAAGGTCCTCCATTTATGTCTGATCAATATGTTTCTTGCGCACTGTATAAATTTGTCGCCTTGCCAAATTACGTTGCTCTGCGCGCGCCACTGCTCAAAGCCATGACCGACAATCAGGTTTTTGGTACATTGTTGCTCGCCACCGAGGGCATCAACGGCACCATATCAGGCACTCGTGAGTCGGTTGATACGCTGCTGGATTGGTTACAACAGCAGCCGGGCTTGGAAAATATCGACTGTAAAGAATCTTTTCATAGCGAAATTCCTTTCTATCGCACCAAGGTAAAATTGAAGAAAGAAATTGTCACTATGGGTGTTGAAGGCATAGACCCAAAAAGGTCAGCCGGCACCTATGTGAAACCTGCCGATTGGAATGCGCTGATCGCCGATCCTGAAGTATTAGTGGTGGATACCCGCAATGACTACGAAGTGGAAATTGGCACCTTTGCCAATGCGGTCAATCCCCAGACCAAAACCTTTCGCGAATTTCCCGCCTGGGCCGAGCAGAATTTAGATCCCGGCAAACATAAAAAGATTGCCATGTTTTGCACCGGCGGTATCCGCTGCGAAAAATCTACCGCCTATATGAAAGAGCAGGGCTTTGATGAGGTCTATCACCTCCAGGGCGGTATTTTGAAATATCTGGAAGAGGTG
>CAJQJT010000329.1 GCA_905478725.1 uncultured Pseudomonadales bacterium | reverse complement strand
CTCATCATCAAACCAACCTATATCTCCACTGCGGTGATATCTCACACCTTCGGCGTTATACCAGCTCGCTTCCTGTGTGGCCTCGGGACGATTGTGATAACCGTCCATTATCCGATCACTGGACCCCACAATTTCACCTGCTTCACCTTGGGGTAATTCATTACCTTGTTCATCAATGATTCGAACATCACAGCCCTCACCAGGCTGCCCGACGGTATCCAATTTGTCGGGCCGCTCATGGGCAGCCAGTGCACAGTTAACACCGCCTTCGGTCATACCATAAAACTCCCACAGCCCTCCTTCGGGCCAACGCGCCAACAAAGACTGTTTAACCGCAGTGTGCAATGGCGCGCTGGTAGAGCATTTAAATTGGTAATTGGAGAGGTCCGCCGAATCAAAACCCGGATCGTTTAGCAGGCGCTCATACTGCACCGGCACTAACACCGTATGGGTAATTTTTTCTCGCTGACTTATTTCAAGAAATTCACTGGTACTAAATTTCTCCATCAAAAACACAGTGCCACCATTGGCGAGAATGCTAAAGAATATAAACAGCGTGGTGTTCGAATAAAGAGGCGTTGAGATTAATGCTCGGCTATTTTGATCAAAACCCAGCCCCGCCAGTGCCTGTGCTTCCAGTGCACGATAGCGCCGACTTTGCATAATGCCTTTGGGTTGGCCGGTAGTACCGGAGCTGTAGATCAGGTTAAAGCCCCACTCGAGTGAGATAGGGATCTCAACGGGTGCACTAGAAGCCCCGTCAATAAAGCTGGCAAAGCTTTGTAGATCATTGTGATCTATATCCAACCCCTCACTCTCCAACATCTTTAGTCCGTCGGGCATTAATGTATTTATTTTGTCAGTTACTGGTTCAATAAGGTCCCAATAATCCCGAGAGACAAATAACAGTTTGGCTTCACTGTCATTAATCATGCCTGCTAGGGCTTCGGACGAGGCTAAGGTGGATAAGGGAACAATGCAGATACCCGCGCGCAAACCACCTAAAAACAACAGCCCATAGTCAACACTATTGCGGCCCAGAATCGCGATGCGCTGATTGGGTTGTATGTCGCGTTGAATCAAGGCATTGGCGACTTGGTTGAGGGTTGTATCCAGTGTTTCCCATGTTAAACGTCGCGTTGAATCAGCAAGCGCTATTGCTCCCGGCTGCGCTTGAGCCGCTCTCTGAATACTTACGCTAACGTCGGTCCGACTGCCTGCTGCCGTGTCTGAAATCATGATCGAATCTTGCTTCTGTAAAATCCCTGTCATTTTCTTCCCTAAAATCATTTATTAATTACCAATCGGTCGACTGTCTACATGCTTCGTCAAATAGCACCACCGCATTGTTATCCACTAGTGATTTTCGACCTTATAGATCTTCTCCCAACGCCTTGGCACACGCCACCCGATTAGCACCGTCCTCTGGAAGATAAAACGCCGCAATCACTAGTGCTACGTCGCCATCCCAAAATAACGCGACAAACCGTGGCTGAGTCAGCAGAGCAACCACATCGGTAAGTCAGATTAAAGTACGGGGCTCACGAACCGGTAACCCAGTATTGGTAGCACGGCAACGGCCTATAAATAGGTGCAGGCAGAGTGGTGAAGTCCGCATTTTCAATTAGGAAGTGCTTTCAGGCGCATGCCCCAGTAAAGCCAAGCCTTTCCGGACAAGTGGCTTTTATTGAGACACAACTGTTTTGACCTCATCCATTCGCACCGACTGATTTTTATTGACGTAGCGGTAAAAAACCAAGGCAGCGCAAACTGTCAATATAATACGTCACCCTCTCTTGCTCGACCCTTCCTTCTTTTAGCTTCAAATCAACATTCTCATCAATTATTACGCACCTATCCTTCTTGGTGGGGGATATCACCCTAAGAGATTAAAGGCAAATCTTAAGCTCGCTTGGATCAGGTCGCGAAATCTGTTGACCCGGATCTCCGGAGAGTAGAAACGATAGTTTCACTGTCATTTGAAGATCCACTTTTTAATCCATGTCTCATCATAAGAAGATTGCTACCCCAATCTGGCCCACAAGGCCACCGAATCAAATCCCCCAAACTGCCCTTCCAAAGCCTGCTGCTCGGCACTGCGTTGTTGGATGTCCCATGCGCCGGGCAAAAGATCTCGACGAGGTGACGCCCCCGCGTTAAGCTCCATATAGTGCCGGTCCGCATCGGTGTAGGCCGGCCACATTGGCTGACCCGCAACCTTTGGGTCACCATTTTTGGCGAAAGCGACCCAGTAATTAGACATTGTGTCCGCTAATACACGGTCTGCCTCCGTCGCAGAGAAGTCATCGTTTGTTGCGGGATTCCAGCCGGGCTGGCCAACGTTATTAAATCCATATGCAATATCCGCAGCATGAAAAGCACCAAGCGGCCGTATAATCGATCCGTCTGGCGTTGTTCGCATTTGATCCGCACCCGGCGGCACATGGGAAAAATAGTAGAGATAGGCCTTTGAGGTGACTGTTTTCATTTGCTTCGCCCAGGTCTCCATCTGCCAGCCGAACATGCCATCACGGTAGGCGGAAAATACCGATTCCTGAGGACTATTCGCCGGGTAAATTTCCAGATAAGCATTTGCCAGTTCGCCATAACAGGCAGCAACACGATCCTCATACTGTTGTGGGGTTTCCGGTATGGGCGGTAGAACACCGTAATCTGCCAGGCCTGAGCCCTCGTCTGAGGTATACCCGACAATAACGGGCACATCGGCTTGTCGACCATTGGCGAATGCATCACGCACCGTTTCGGGGAAAATCCAACCATCCACGACGGCCATACTGCCGTAGGGAATCATGCCAGACTTCCAGACCTGTTCGGTCAGTTCAACCGCGGTCATTTCCCTAAGTTCTTCGAGCGACGGCTTGCCAATCGCGGAGGCTAGTTTATGCCCCCGCTCTTCGGCCGAGGGTTCGTCCCGACACGCCTCTTTCAAATGAGGCATGGGAAAAAAATTACCGCCACTTTGACCAATGGCCCGATGAAAGAGGCCATTGGCCCGAGGGCTGGCCATTAAGTGATTCACGCTCAGCGAACCCGCCGACTCACCAAATATCGTGACATTATCAGGGTCTCCCCCATAAGCGCTGATATTTTCCCGTACCCAATGCAATGCCTGAATTTGGTCACTAGTGCCGTAATTGCCCGAGGCTGAATGAGGTGACTCGGCGGACAGCTCCGGGTGTGCAAAGTAACCCAGTATCCCCAGCCGGTAATTGATCGTTACGACTACAACCCCTTTTTTTGCCAACGCTGTGCCGTCATAAGCGGAACCCGTACCGCCGGTTAAACTCCCGCCGTGAATCCAAACCATCACCGGTAATTTTGCCTCAGCTTGAGGCTCGGGTGTCCACACATTCAAGTATAAACAATCCTCGCTTTGAAGCCCTAAAAGGTTCCTATATAGACCCTGAGAATCACTGCCTGGAGGGTGTATGCTCGCGGGCCCAAAATACGTCGCTTCCCGAACTCCACCCCAGCGTGCTGATGGCTCGGCGGACTTCCAGCGTCGGCTGCCGACAGGTGGTACGGCATAGGGAATACCCGCAAATCGAACGATGTTCTGCGCGCTATCGACGGCACTTCCAATCAGCTTGCCCTGAGGTGTCATTAACTGCATTTTATTTGTCTCCAAATCCATTGTTATAATGTGAATGTCTAGGCATAGACATGGTAACTGCCGAAAAATTACTTAGCATATCGAGCCGCGGGGTTTAACCTAAGTGGGCAGGAACAGCGGACGCCGATTCTGAAGGTAAGCTTGAAGATACACTACTCGAACCCGGCAGGCGATCACCTTTAAATGCATTTCCTGTGGGATAGTCCACACCCAAAATGGCATCGGTGAAAGCGTAGTTGAAGGCGATACTTAAATCTCTGTCAATAAAGTACTTCACTTCCAGATCAAGCCCCTCAATATGAGCCTCCCCGACATTTCTAGTGTGTAAGCTGAAGTCACCAAAATCAAATATCCCCAACTGGATGTCCTCCCAGTTAATGCGATATAACGAACCGTTAAC
>CAJQJT010000328.1 GCA_905478725.1 uncultured Pseudomonadales bacterium | reverse complement strand
AAACATCAGTGCTTATGACGGCTCATGGGCTGAATGGGGTAGCCTCGATCACACCCCAGTTGAGCGTGGCGTGGCTTTTTAGTTGGGATGCTGAGGGCTCCTTTTAAATCGAGACGCTGAAGGCTCTTTTAATCCCGACGCTGAAGGCTCCTTTTAAATCGAGACGCTGAAGGCTCTTTTAATCGGGCGCTGAAGGCTCACTAGACCAATTTAACAATAATTTAAGAGTTTCAAACTATGAATCACCAAGCAGAATTATTTGTTGCCCTGCAACGACTACTTCCCCAGCACGCTCTCTCAAGACTGATTGCTCGAGCGGCTGAATCAAAGATGCCCTGGCTAAAAAACTTACTCATCAAGCGCGCTATCGCAGCCTTCCATATCAATATGGATGAAGCCGCTAGCAGTGACCTAGATGACTACGAAAACTTTAATAGCTTTTTCACTCGCGCCTTAAAAGAAGGTGCGCGTCCCATGAATCATGACTCAGACGCTCTGGTCTCACCCGCCGATGGCGCAGTCAGCCAAGCCGGTGCAATAACCAGACAGCGTATTATCCAGGCTAAGGGTAGCGACTACTCGGCGAGCCGCCTGCTCGGCGATTCAGAGGAAGCCAAGCTTTATGAAAATGGCGCCTTCACTACCATCTATCTGTCCCCCAAGGATTACCACCGGGTGCATATGCCGATTGCCGGCACGCTGATTAGTACCCGCTATATTCCCGGGGATCTTTTTTCCGTCAATGACAAAACCGCTCAGGGTCTTCCCGGATTGTTCGCCCGCAACGAGAGACTGGTCTGCCAGTTTGATTCAGAACTGGGGCAGTTTGCCTTGGTATTTGTCGGTGCTATGTTGGTGGCAGGAATTGAAACAGTGTGGGGCGGTTTTGAAACCCCAGGACGCGGCGCAGTGCGCAATGCAGATTTTTCTCGCCGCGACCTAAGCTTTGATAAGGGTGAAGAAATCGGACGCTTTAAATTTGGTTCAACGGTTATTCTATTGTTCCAAAATGATAAGGTAGATTGGCAAGATTCGTTCGTTCCTCAGGCAGCTGTGCAAATGGGTGAAAAGATCGCTAGCTACAAATAGGAAACTAGCCGAGTAGACGCTGTTTTAGGGCGGCAAAAAAGCCGCTGTTAGAATCTGACTGGCGCTGATTGTGCGCCAACAATCCGGAGCTTTGGGAAACTGAGAAAGGTTTGCTGATAAGTAGATTGAGCATTTTCTCATCGACACCAAGGCGCTCGGAATCAACATCTTTCACTATGGCTAATTTAGCAACGTCATAGGCGCGGCGTGTGCCAAATTTTTGTAGCTGAGCCCGGGCCTTATCTTCATTTTTAAGATCGACAAAAATATAGTTCTCAGGATTAGTCTTACCATCAACTGAATCAAAAATCGCCAATCTCGGCGACAGTCGCGACTTGGGATTTTGCTCGATCACCATACCCTGATCACCGGTGGTCAATTCAACCAGGGTTCCAGCGGGATAGAGTCCCACAGACTGAATAAACTCAACCACGAGATCTTCTGCAAAAGCATGGCCACGAAGCTCATAGAGTCGGCCTGTAGCTTTTGAGGGCGTCAACACCTCAGATACTTCACGGGGATTACAAAGCCGATCAAATTCCGAGGCGATGCCAACAATCGCGGCTAAGAATGGGATTCGCTGCCCGCTGCATCCTTTGGGAAATCCACTGCCATCGAAACGCTCACAGTGGAATTTAATAATATTCATAACCCGGCGGTTATCAAAATCTGATTGCTTTAATTTCTCTAAACTGGCGCTGACAAAACCGCGGTATTCTGCCTCTTCCACGTCATTGCGATCTGACTTGCGCAATAGGGTTCGATCCATCCCAGACTTGCCAATATCTTTTAACAGGGCGGCGAGACAGAGATCTTTCAGCTGATCTAATTCAAGACCTACATGGCGGGCAAATTGAGTCGCCCAGAGGCCCGAGCGGATGCTGTGGTCATGGGTATGTCGGTCTTTTGCACGCAGCTGTAATAACCAGGTAAAGGCATCGGGACAACGCACCACGCTATCCACCATATCGTCCACTGACTGCTGTAATTGACGCAGATTAAACTGTCCGCCCTTGGTGATTTGGCGGGTTGCAACACTTAAGCAGCCAACCAAATTATTCATCACTCTTCGTGCAGCGGGTATCTCTTTAGAGAGCTCGACAGTTTTTTTGTAGATATCCGGTTGAATCACAAAACTGCGCGGAGCGGCAAGCTGGCGGCTATCCATCAAGCCGCGAACTATAGGATTAATGTCCTGGGCTTTGTTGCGAAGGTCATTATTAAATTCACGACTGCCTGGAGCTGGATTTTTTAAATCTAGGGGTGACGCGCCTTTGGCGATATCTATATAAACATAGTCACAATAGGCTTTGACGCGAGAGGAGTCAGCGGCGCATTTAATCAGAAATCCCTGGATGGGAAATGGAGTCTCCGCCCATGGCTTGTCGAGAGCGGAAACAAACATTCCCACTTCTAGTTCATGAATAAAGACTTTAAGTTGCTGTAGTGCCATACCGTTATTTGATCTCTCTCAGCGCTATTAATACAAAACCAGACCACCTCGAAATGTAACGCTTTCACCAGGGTAAAAGCGTGCGCCGGTAGGGTTTTAGTAAATATAGACTAAGAAGAGCTAGAGTAAATCAGTACTTTTCGGAAAACTTGTGAACAGCATCAATAAATACTTTTACATGATCCGGATTTATGTCCGGTGTAATGCCATGTCCAAGATTGAAAATATGCCCAGGACCATCGCCAAACCCTTTGAGGATAGCCTCAACCTGAGATTCGATGACTGCGGGATCAGCTCTCAAAATGGCTGGATCCATATTGCCCTGCAAGGCAACTCTATCGCCAACTCGGCTCTTGGCCGCAGCAATATCGGTGCTCCAGTCAAGACCCAGTGCGTGACAACCGGTATCGGCCATTTTTTCCAGCCAAAGACCGCCGCCCTTAGTGAATAGAATAACTGGCACATCACGCCCGTCGTGATGACTAATTAATCCATCGACAATTTTCTGCATGTAAGCAAGAGAGAATTCTGCGTAAGCGGCGTGACTCAGTGCGCCACCCCAGGTATCAAATATCTGCACTACCTGGGCGCCAGCACGGATCTGGGCATTCAGGTAATCAATTACCGACAGGGATAATTTTTCCAACAATTGATGCATCAATTCAGGCTGGGTGTAGAGCATTGTTTTGGCGCGAGCAAAGTCGCGGCTGCTCTGACCTTCAATCATATAAGTCGCCAGCGTCCAGGGACTGCCGGAAAAGCCGATCAGAGGTACGCGGCCATTAAGCTCGCGGCGGATCATGGTCACTGCATCGGTGACATAGGAGAGGTCACTGGCGGTATCGATCACCTCGAGGGCTTCGATGTCTGCCTCAGTTCTCACTGGTTTGCGAAACTTGGGGCCCTCTCCAGTTTCAAAATAAAGACCCAATCCCATGGCATCGGGAATGGTTAAAATATCTGAAAACAGAATTGCCGCGTCCATCTCGTAGCGCTCTAGAGGCTGCAGCGTCACTTCACAGGCAAGTTCAGTATTTTTACACAGACTCATAAAATCGCCAGCTATAGCTCTAACTGCTCGGTACTCGGGCAGGTAACGGCCTGCTTGTCGCATCATCCATACAGGCGTGCGGTCAACAGGCTGGCGCATCAGCGCCTTGAGAAAGCGATCATTCTTTAAGTCAGACATTCAGATTCCAGAGTAATAAATTTTAGGTTCTTTTAGCTACGGGCCACTTGGCTACAAGCCATTTCGTTACAGGCTATAAGGTTACACACCAAATGGTTACAGCCCAAATGGTTACAAGCAATGTAGTCGACGCCAGTGGATGCCGCGAATTAAACGTCGAGGTAATCCAAAATGCCTTTGGCGGCCTCGCGACCTTCCCAGACGGCGGTAACCACCAGATCAGAACCACGCACCATATCACCACCGGCAAATATCTTCGGGTTAGTGGTCTGGAACGGGAACTCCTGCTCTTCTGCGGCCATTACTGCACCCCAGTCAGAGGTATTCACTTCGATGCCGGTAAGCCAGGCTGGAGGGCTTGGCTTAAAGCCAAAGGCTACCAAAACGGCATCCGCAGGTAAAATCTCTTCGCTGCCAGGAATTACTTCGGGTCGGCGACGACCATTTTGATCGGGAGCACCCAGGGATGTGGAGACCACTTTAACCCCTTCGACACGCCCTTCTGCATCCGCCATAAGCTCGACTGGCTGCATGTTGAATTTGAATACCACACCCTCCTCCCGAGCATTCTTCACTTCTTTGCGCGAGCCGGGCATATTTTCTTCATCGCGACGATAGGCGCAGGTGACGCTGGTCGCGCCCTGACGAATCGAAGTGCGATTACAATCCATGGCGGTATCACCACCACCTAGCACCACTACACGCTTGCCCTTAAGGTCGATAAATTCGTCCTTAGATTTCTCAAATCCGAGATTGCGGTTGACGTTGGAGACGAGAAAAGACAGCGCTTCATGAGCGCCTTCTAATTCTTCACCTGGGAATCCACCCTTCATCGTGGTGTAAGTGCCCATACCCATAAACACGGCATCGTATTCGCTGAGCAGCTCTTCGACCATGATATCTTTGCCGATTTCCGTATTCAGACGGAACTCAACGCCCATACCTTCGAGGATCTCGCGGCGAGTGCGGATAACCGACTTCTCTAGTTTGAATTCAGGGATACCAAAGGTTAGCAATCCGCCAATTTCGGGGTAGCGGTCAAAGACAACTGGCTTAACGCCATTGCGAATCAGGATGTCAGAGCAGCCTATACCTGCAGGTCCAGCACCGATTACGGCAACTCTTTTATCCGTCCACACCACATCAGACATATCCGGACGCCAGCCCATGGCAAAGGCAGTGTCGGTAATATATTTTTCTACCGAGCCAATAGTCACAGCACCAAAGCCGTCATTCAAGGTACAGGCTCCTTCACAGAGGCGATCCTGAGGGCATACACGACCACAGACTTCCGGAAGTGAGTTAGTCTGATGACTGAGCTCGGCAGCTTCAATTAAGTTGCCTTCTGCAACCAGCTGTAACCAGTTAGGAATATAGTTATGAACTGGGCATTTCCACTCGCAATAAGGATTGCCGCAAGACAGACAGCGATGGGATTGATCTGCAGCACCCTCGGCAGTGAAGGGATCATAAATTTCAACAAATTCACCGACACGACGCTTCATATCACGCTTTACCGGATCGACACGTTTAATGTCGAGGAACTGAAATTGGTTATCTAGTCTTGGAATCATAATTTTTGTCTCGGTTCTCTAATCAACGCTATTGCGGGTTGTCATGGGCCTGAGCTAACAGACTGCTGAGGGTTGCCGCTTTCGGTTTAACTAACCAAAACTTGGATGCGTAATCAGAAAAATTGCTAAGAAGCTCTTGTCCCCAGGCACTGCCGGTTTCTTTGACGTGCTCGCGAATCATATTTTTGAGGAATACTCGGTGAGATTCCGTGGCCTCGGCAGTAATGCGCTGAATATCCACCAGTTCCATATTGTAGCGATCGACAAATTCACGCTCTATATCGAGAACATAGGCAAAACCGCCTGTCATACCAGCACCGAAGTTGTAACCAGCAGCTCCTAGTACAGTCACTATGCCACCAGTCATATATTCACAACAGTGATCACCTGCACCTTCGACTACAGCGGTGGCACCTGAGTTGCGAACGGCAAAGCGTTCACCAACTGTTCCTGCAGCATACAGACGACCACCAGTAGCACCGTACAGGCAGGTATTGCCCATAATCGGGGTATCCTGTGAGGCAAAGCTACTGTCACTGGGTGGGCGCAAAATAATCTTGCCCCCAGCCATGCCCTTGCCCACATAGTCATTGGCATCGCCTTCGAGATATAGCTCTAGGCCGCCAGCATTCCAGACGCCGAGAGACTGGCCAGCAACACCTTTCAAGTTCAATCGAATCGGCGCAGCTGACATGCCTGTGTTGCCATAGCGCTTGGCTATCTCACCGGAGAGTCGAGCACCTATGGAACGGTCGCAGTTATTGACTGTAAAGTCGAATGTGCCGCCACTCTGAGACTCAATAAATGGCAGTGCCTGCTCAACCATTTTTTCCGCCAATAAACCCTTATCCAGCGGGTTGTTTTTTGGCTCTGAACAGGTCTGGGGCTTGCCATCTAACTCGGGTCGTACTTCAAGTAGTGGTGACAGCTCCAAATGCTGCTGCTTGCTGGTCTCACCAGGCAAAGTCTCTAATAGGTCAACACGACCAACCAATTCTTCCAGCGAGCTGATACCCAGAGCAGCCAACCATTCGCGGGTTTCCATGGCAATAAAGGTAAAGAAGTTGGTCGCCATAGCCACGGTGCCGCGGTAGTGATCGTTGCGCAGACGCTCATCCTGAGTGGCTACACCAGTGGCGCAGTTATTCAGGTGACAGATACGCAGATACTTGCAACCTAGGGCAACCATAGGTCCGGTACCGAAGCCAAAGCTCTCAGCACCTAAAATAGCGGCTTTAATCACATCCAGACCAGTTTTCAAACCACCGTCAGTCTGCACTCGTACCTTGTTGCGCAGATCATTGGCCCGAAGAGTCTGATGGGTTTCAGTCAGGCCTAGTTCCCAAGGAGAACCGGCGTAGCGAATCGAACTCAATGGGCTCGCGGCAGTACCACCATCATAACCAGAAATGGTAATCAGATCGGCATAGGCTTTGGCGACACCGGCGGCAATGGTACCTACACCGGGACGTGACACTAGCTTCACCGAGACCAGAGCACTGGGATTGACCTGTTTTAAGTCAAAAATCAGCTGGGCCAGATCTTCAATGGAATAGATATCATGGTGTGGCGGTGGCGAAATCAATGTCACCCCCGGTACCGAGAAGCGCAATCGAGCAATCAGCTCATTGACCTTGCCTCCGGGCAACTGACCGCCCTCTCCGGGCTTAGCGCCCTGAGCAACTTTAATCTGCAATACTTCGGCACTGGATAGATAGGCTGGTGTTACACCAAAGCGGCCGGAAGCAATCTGCTTAATTTTCGATGACTTGATGGTGCCATAGCGTGCGGGATCTTCGCCGCCCTCACCGGAGTTAGAACGTCCACCCAGTGTATTCATCGCCTCTGCCAGAGACTCGTGAGCCTCAGGAGAGAGAGCACCCAAGGACATACCAGCGGAGTCAAAGCGTTTGACGATATCCGCTACTGGCTCAACCAACTCTATATCGATAGGCGTGCAGGTATCGCTCAATTTCAGCAAATCACGTAGCGTTGCAACAGGTCGAGTATTCACCAACCGAGCATATTCAGTGTAGGCTTTGTAATCACTGTTCTGAACTGCACTGTGCAGAGTCTGCACTACATCGGGATTGTAGGCGTGGTACTCCTGACCATGGACATATTTCAACAGGCCACCGGGCTCGATGGGCTTGCGCAGTTTCCAGGCGAGCTTTTTAAGGGCCGTCTGATCAACTTCGATATCCTCAAAGGTGGCGCCTTCGAGGCGACTGACAAGACCGGGGAAACAGAGATCAATTACTTCAGTGCTGAGACCTATGGCTTCAAATAAGAGTGCGCCGCGATAGGAAGCAATTGTTGAAATACCCATTTTCGACAATATTTTCAACAGGCCTTTGTTAATGCCTTTACGGTACTGCTTAAACGCGGTATCCACATCCACTAGCAACTCGCCGCTAGCGATCAGATCGCAAAGCACATGAAAGCTGAGGTAGGGATAGACCAACGATGCGCCACAACCGATGAGGGCGGCAATTTGATGTGAGTCGCGGGCGTAACCGGTACTGGCAACTATATTGGCATCGGTGCGCAGACCCTGTTCAATAAGGTGATTGTGTACGGCACCAACGGCCAACAAAATATGTATCGGCTGCTTTTCCGGACTGATCTTGTGATCCGAAAGAATACAGACCACTGCACCATCGCGAACTGCCGTTGCCACTTCGGCGCAGACGCGCTCAATGGCTTGTTTAAGATTTTCTTCCGTCGCGTCGTAGTTAAGGGCAAATTTTGCCACGGGGAAATGTTTAAATTCATTACGCTTCAGAGCGTAGTATTTACGTGGCGAAAGCACCGGACTAGACAGGCCAATTCGCGCACCCATATAGGGATTTTCAGCGAACACACTCTCTTCTTGACCAAGCTCTACACCCAACGACATGACTATGGCTTCACGCAGTGGATCGATTGGTGGATTAGTGACCTGAGCAAACTGCTGGCGGAAGTAGTCAAACAGATTGCGCTGCTTCTTCGACAGCACAGCCATAGGGATATCATCACCCATGGAACCTGTGGCTTCTTGACCGCCTTCTGCCAGTGGACGCAGCACCTGATCTCGCTCTTCAAAGGAGACCTGGAACATCTTCATGTAGCATTTGATTTGGTCGCGGCTAAGGTTGCCTTCAATTTCGATGCTGTCACGATCAAAACTGGACTGGATGGCATAGCGGCCCTCTTCCAGCCACTTCTTGTAAGGGTGGCGAGCGGCGAGCTGATCTTCAATCTCATCACGGAAGAAGATCTTTCCTTCCTGAGTATCAATGGAAAGTATGTCTCCGGGCCCAAGACGGCCTTTGGCCACAACATCTTCACTGCGGTAGTCGTAGACGCCGATCTCTGATGCCACGGTGATTACGTCGTCATTAGTAATCACATAGCGCGAGGGGCGCAGTCCATTGCGATCTAGAGTACAGACAGCAAAACGGCCGTCGGTAATAACCAGACCTGCTGGACCATCCCAGGGTTCCTGATGCATGGAGAGATAGTCGTAGAGTGCGCGGTGATCGGGGTTACGATCTTCAACATTCTGCCAGGCTGGCGGAACCAGGGTTCGTACCGCAAGGTGCAGATCCATGCCACCAGTGACGAGCATTTCCAGCATGTTATCTAAGCTAGAGGAATCTGAACCAGTGCGATTAACCAACGGCGCAGCTTCAGCCAAGTCGGGTAATAAGTCAGTTTGATACTTTGGTGTCCGTGCAACAGACCAGTTGCGGTTGCCCATAATGGTGTTGATTTCACCATTGTGCGCCAACATTCTAAAGGGTTGCGCCAGCGGCCACTGGGGCATGGTGTTGGTGGAAAAACGCTGGTGGAATACACAGATCGCAGTTTCTAGACGCTCATCTGCCAGATCCAAATAGAATCCAGGCAGATCCACGGGCATCATCAGTCCTTTGTAGCTCAGAACATTGGTGCCAAGGCTAGCAATATGAAAGCTGCTATCTTCAGTCAGCTGCTTCTCAGCTTTACGACGGCCCATAAATAAACGGGCACTAAAGTGCTTCTCATCAGTGATATCACCGGGACCGACAAACACCTGCTCAAAGGCTGGCAGCGACTTGATCGCAATCGGGCCCAAGCAATTATTATCTGTGGGGACTTCGCGCCATGCGAGAATTCGCAGGCCCTGAGCAGTCAGCTCTTGCTCGAGAATCTTTTTTGCTTGATTACGTTGGAGCTCATCAGTATTGAGCATCACTGCGCCCACAGCATAGAGCTCAGGAAGCTCTACTTGCAGACTATCCCGCAACACGGTGCGTAGGAAGCTGTCGGGCTTTTGCATCAACAGACCACAACCGTCACCGGTTTTACCATCGGCAGCAACACCGCCACGGTGGGTCATGCAGGTTAGTGCCTGAATCGCATTCAACAGCAAACTGTGGCTGGTCTTGCCCTTAATATGAGCAATTAAACCAAAACCACAATTATCTTTAAAATCGTCAAGCCGACATAAGCTCTGAGCCATAAATAAACTCTACGTAAAATTCTAAGTTAAACTCTCAAGACAGCGCTATACCAGCGCTGGGATGCGCGAATAAAACAACACTAGAGAGCAAAGTGATAATAGCCTTTGGAAACACAAATAGGCTAAGCAGGCAAAGTGAGGCGCATTCTACACATTGCAAAACTATTCGACAATTGTCTGTACGCACTAAACGGCGGGATGGAGTCTAATTGAGACGAAAAAGTCGAACTATATACGACCTAGCTGCTCAACTTGCGGAGCAGGCTCTGCTTAACAGCTGATAGAGATGATCAGTTGAAAACTGGTCGGTTACACAGGCCTCGCCGAGGCTTTTTAATACCACTAGGCGCAGTTGCCCATCGAGGACTTTCTTGTCCCTGAGCATTAACCGGTCGAAATCTTCGGCTTTCATGTCTGCAGGAGGTGCCACCGGCAGTGAGCAGCGCTGTAAAAGTTGCTTCGTTCTCTGCAGATCCGCTGCAGAAAGATCGCCACGTATAACCGAGAGTTCCGCCGCCATAACCATTCCTGCAGCAACTGCTTCACCGTGAATCCACTGCTTATACTGCTGAAAAGTTTCAATCGCGTGGCCAAAGGTGTGGCCCAAATTCAAGATCGCCCGAATGCCCTGTTCAGTCTCGTCTTCCGCAACAATCCGTGCCTTGCTCACACATGACAACTCTATGGCATAGACCAGAGCAGCCTTATCGCGCTGCAATAATAGATCTATATTATTTTCCAGCCAGTGGAAAAAGTCTGCATCAATAATCAAGCCATACTTGATAACCTCGGCAAGACCGGCATGAAACTCGCGATCTGGCAGGGTCGAAAGAGTATCCGTATCAATAATCACCGCCTGGGGCTGATAGAAGGCGCCGATCATATTTTTGCCCATGGCATGATTGACCGCGGTCTTGCCCCCCACGGAGGAATCAACCTGCGCTAGCAGCGTGGTTGGAATCTGAATAAAGGGCACACCGCGCTGATAACAGGCCGCGGCAAAGCCAGTCATATCGCCTACCACACCGCCACCTAGGGCGATTAAGGTGGTCTTGCGATCGTGATGACCGGCAATTAGCTGATCAAATATAAGATTGAGAGTATCGAGATTTTTGTGCTGCTCGCCATCAGCCAGAATCACCATGTCTACTTGCTTGTCTGCCAGCTGGCCTTCAAGCAGCTCAAGGTAGAGCGGCGCAATGGTTTCATTAGTAACAATCAGGACTTTTTTACCACTGATATAACGGGCTATATCAGCTTTGCGAATTTCGTCGGAACCTATAGAGATAGGGTATGAGCGATCACCCAAGGCAACCTGAACTTGTGTCGAATTTGCGGTCATGAATCACTCTAACTGAGGCTAGTAAAGGGTGCGGCCACGGGGTGGCGACCGACATTAGACTCGGGAGTTTATCATAGGGCTGAAACCGCTTCAGCCAGTTTCTTTGCCAGTTTCAGGGGCTGTGTCGAGCCGGAGGGGAATACCAGGTCAGCGACCTGATTATAGAGTGGACTGCGGGTTTCGATAAGTTGCTTGATTACGCCTTCACGATCCTCGACTTGCAGCAATGGCCGAGTTTTATCGCGTTTGGTGCGCTCCACCAGCTGTTCAAAGGTGGCTGACAGATAGACCACCAGACCACTGCTCTGAAGAATCCCGCGATTATCGCCGCTGAGAACGATACCGCCGCCAGTGGCTATCACCTGCGGCTGCTTATCCGCCACCAAGTCAACTAGGACCTTGCTCTCGCGCTCACGAAAACCGGCCTCACCTTCCATATCAAATATCCATTGAATATCGGCGCCAGCACGGGCTTCAATTTCAGAATCGACATCGATAAAAGACAGCCCCAGCAATCCAGCCAGGTGCTTACCAATAGTCGTTTTTCCGGCACCCATGGGGCCGACTAGGAAAATATGTTGTGGTTTCATCGATCCAGCAAATTATCGTCAATTATTTTCGGAGTTATGAATATCAGTATTTCACGTTTTTCAATATTGCGCAGTTCATTTCGAAACAGCCTACCCACAAAGGGTAAATCACCCAGCAGAGGTACTTTGTCGGTACCATTTACTTCTTCTGTTTGAAAAATACCTCCTAATACCAGTGTTTGCCCGTTGCCGACCAATGCCTGAGTCTCAATCTGCGTGATATCAATTGACGGCTCACCTGTTGGGGTAAATGCACCTACTGAGTCTTGCGAAACCAGCAAATCCATAATAATTCTATTATCCGGTGTAATTTGAGGAGTAACCTCTAGCTGCAACACCGCTTCTTTGAATTCTATGCTAGTTGCTCCGCTCGAGGTAGCCTTTTGGTAGGCTATTTCAGTTCCGGACTTGATCACCGCTTGCTGCTTGTCGCCGGTGAGCACTTTTGGCTGCGAGACAATTTCACCAAAACCGTCGGACTCTAAGGCGCTCAACTCGAGATCAATGAGGAAATTATCCGTTAGGTAACCGAGGCTGAAAGAGCCGGTGGGATTGGCTACACCCAGATCTACCGCCAGGCTGTCACCCAGGCCAAAGTCAAAAGCCCTGGTATAGGTCGTAGGGCCGTCATCACCACCCCCTTCCACCCCATCAGCACCATAATCCACTTCTGTCTCATCAGCGGAATAGGTGAAACTTTCCTTTACGCCAGCTCCCGGCGTCAGCCCAGATCTGCGACCCGAAAAGCCGAGGGTTCGATCACCAAACGCACTGCTAGTAGTACCACCTGCCAGCTTATCTAGTTCCGTGCATTCCAAGCATTCCTAAAAATTGATTATCATTTCCAGGATAAGCACCTAGGCCTTGTAAAGTTGAGGTTATAGGAAACCCGGTTAAAGAAACTAACTCTCTTAACAATTCACTTGC